>JAKABE010000002.1 GCA_021801945.1 Acidobacteriota bacterium | reverse complement strand
CACCGGCAGCACCATTGCGAAGAACGCGGCTGGTTTATCTGGTGGCGGGCTCGATCTCATCAGCATGAGCGCCACAATTGCAGAAAGCACCATCTCCGAAGACAGCGCCCAGAGCGGGAATGGAGGAGGTGTCTACTGGCAGAGCGACGTGAGCAGCTACACCGTTTCGTTTGCCAACTCCGTTGTGGCAGGGAATACTGCCCCCACCGGGCCGGATGCGTATAACAGGGCTAATTCGTATACCGACAATGGCGGCAATCTGATCGGGGTATCTGGCGCAACTTCCGGGAACACCGGATTTACGGCGGCCACCACGCACACCGGGACGGTTACCTCTCCGCTGAGCGCCGCTCTAGCGCCTCTCGGCAACTACGGCGGGCCGACCGAGACGATGGTTCCATTGCCGGGCTCCCCGGCCATCTGCGCGGGACTCAAGGCGAACATCCCCGCCAACCTGACCACCGACCAGCGCGGCGAGCCCAACACGAACTCCACCTACCCGGGCTACAGCAGCACGCCCTGCGTCGATGCGGGCGCAGTGCAGACCGACTACTCAATCCGCTTTACGGCTCCGGCGTCGAATGTGGCGCCGGCGGTGACGATGAGCCCCGCGCCAGCGGTGACGCTCGACGAAAGCGGCACGCCGTTTATCGGCGCGGCGGCGACGATTCCGCTGTCGATCGCCAGCAATCCCACGGGCGCGACGCTGACCGGTAACTCGGTGGCCACCAGCACCACGCCCGGCGCAACCGCCGGCGTGGCCAGCTACAGCTCACTGACCGTGAACCAGCCCGGCACCGGCGACCAGCTCACGGCGACGCTAGCGCTCAACACCTCGCCCGCGGTGTCGATCACCGCAAAGAGCGGCACCTTCGACGTCACGCAGATTACGCCCACGCTGAGCTTCACGCCGTCGCAGAAGTCGCAAACCTACGGCACGCCGATCCCGGCCAGCGGCGTGCTCGACGCCACGGCCAGCTACAACAGCACCGCAGTCAACGGCAGCTTCGCCTACACGACCACAGTGAACGGCAGCAAGGTGACGCTGACGCCGGGCACAAGCATACTGCCGGCGGGCAACTACACCATCACCGCCGTTTTCACGCCGGGCAGCAGCGACAGCGCGACCTACACCACGGCCTCGACCACGGCGCCCTACACCGTGAATGCGGCCACGGTCACCGCCAGCGTGACAGCGAGCAACAAGTCGTATAACGGTTCGAATTCCGCAACCATCGCCTCCTGCACGCTAACGGGCGTGCTGGCCGCCGACAGCGGCAACGTAACCTGCTCGGCCACGAGCGCCACGTTTGCTTCGAGTGGCACCGGAACCGGCATCACAGTAACCGCGACCGGGATCAGCCTGAGCGGCAGCGCGGCAGCGAACTACACGCTCACGTCCACAACCGCGTCCACCACGGCCAACATCACCACCGCGCCGCTGACCATCACGGCCGGCAGCGGATCGTTCGTCTACGGCGGTACGCCGCCCGCCATCACGCCCAGCTACAGCGGCTTCGTGGGAACAGACTCGCCGTCGAGCCTGACCGCCGTGCCCACTTGTTCGACCACGGCCACCAACACCAGCCCGGTGGGCAGTTATTCCAGCAGTTGCAAGAACGCGGCCGATCCCAACTACGCGATCACGTACAAGGCGGGCAGCGTCAGCGTGACCCAGGCCGCGCTCGCGGTCATCGCCAACAACGCGACCAAGATCTACGGCACGGCCAATCCCACCTTCACCGGCACGGTAACAGGCGAGCAGGATGGCAACACGTTCACCGAGAGCTTCACCACCACGGCAACGCTCTCCTCACCGGTGGGCAAATACTCAATCGTGCCCGCCGCGGCGGGCGCCGATCTGGCCGACTACACGCAGTCGATCACCGACGGCACGCTGACCGTCACTCAGGCAGCCAGCCGCACCGCGTTGCGGGTCAGCAGCGGCTCCATCACGCCCGGCGCGAGCGTGACGCTGACCGCCGTGGTTACTTCCACGACTACGGGTACGCCTACCGGCACGGTGAACTTCTACGACGACGGCAGGCTGCTGAACGCGACGCCGGTGGCGCTCACCGCCGGCGTCGCCCGCTACGCAACCACGACGCTGGCCCCCGGCCTGACGCACACGCTCACCGCCAGGTACTCGGGCGATGTGAACTTCACGGCCAGCAGCACCACCGCTACGGGCGCTACGATCATCGTTGCTCCGCTGGACTTCACCATGACCATCACCGGGCCTTCGTTCGCCACCGTGGTCCCGGGCCAGACCATCACCTATCAGGTCAAGGTGACGCCCGACTACGGCAGTTACGCGGGCACGGTGAACTTCCAGGTGAGCGGCCTGCCGCCGGGCGCCACGGTGACCTTCTCGCCGTCCAGCATCGCCGCCAACGGCGGCCCGCAGGTCATCACCGTGACTATCCACACCGCCCCGGCCACGGCCGCGCTCAATCCCGCGCAATCTCCGCTCCCGGGCCGCCGCGCCGCGCCTCTGGCGCTGGCCCTGCTGATGCTCTTCGGCCTGGGCGGGCTGCGCAAGAGCCGCCGCTCGCTCCAGCGCTTCTTCTGCCTGGTGGTGCTGCTCACGGCCGGAGCCATGGCCACGCTCTCGCTCTCGGGTTGCGCGGGCGGCTTCTTCAACCAAGCTGCTAAAAACTACTCGGTGACCATCACCGCTACCTCCGGCAACCTGAAGCACTCCACTCTCGTCACCCTCAACCTGCAATAGGTAAAGGAGAGAATGCATGGCAGAGAAACTCACCCGTTCGCTCCTTTGCGGAGCGGGCGCCGCAGGAGCGGCCAGCATGCAGGATGCAACGCAGACCACCGCGCTCGCGTCATCAACTCGGTTGGCCGCAACGCGAACCCGGATGGGGCGGATTCTGTCTCTGTCGTGGGCTGCGGCAGCGTTCCTGTTGCCGGCCGTGCCCGCTGCGGCCCAAAGCGCTATCTCGAAGGCCGCCCCAACTGCTGTTGCCGCGCCGGGCCGTCTCCAGGTCGCGGTAACCTACAACGCCACCCTGACCAATCCCGTCTCCGGCGCCAACTTCTGGATGCAGGGCGGCAGCGTGCAACTCGAAGGCCGCTTCTACCGCGGCCTGGGCGCGGTGGCTGACATCGCCGGCGCGCACATCGCCAACATCAACTCCACGGGCGTAGGCCTGGACCTGATCACAACCGTCTTCGGCCCCCGCTACACCTTCGCGCCCCTGCGCAGGAAGTACTCGCTCTTCGTCCAGGCGCTCGGCGGCGAGGCCTTCGCCTTCAACAGCCTATTTCCCGCGCCCACCGGCGCCACCACCAGCCACTACGGTCTGGCGGTCGAAATGGGCGGCGGCCTGGACGTCAACCTTTCGCCTCACATCGCCCTCCGCGCTCTTCAGGCCAACTGGCTCCGCACACAACTGCCCAACTCCACCAACAACGCCCAGAACAGCCTCCAGCTCGGCGCCGGCATCGTCTTGCGCTTCCGCTAAATATCCCCCGGCAGAGCCGCGCGCTGGAGTTTCTACATTTTTACGCAGCGGCAGCGGCAGTAAGCGCCTGGTGATTGGTGTCGAGGCCGAAGGGAGCGAGCAAATCGGGCCGTTGTGTCATTTCCTGTCGCATTAGAGCAGTTTCACCATAATTGTAGCGATCATGCCGCTCAGGCTCATCGCGCCCAAGATGGTGACGATCTGCCAGTCTCCCTCCGGCGTTCCTTCATAGATGCGCGCTCCGCCGAGGCAGCGCGCGAAACGCCGCGTCATCGTGGTCGAGATGCCGCTTTCGTCAAGGAAGACAAGCCTTTTCGGGTCGATCGCGAGGATGCGCTGGTGGAACTCGGCGCGACGGATACGGTTGGCTTCGGTGTCTCGTTCGACGGCATGGAGCGACTTTTTTTCAGCCGCAGACCCAGTCGGCCCGCCCATAGGTGCACCAACCCCCAACTCATCGAAACACCCTTGTCCAAGCGAATACGCTCCCGCAACTCGGCCAGAGTCAGGTCGGGCTGCGACTTGACCAAGCCGAGCATATGCGTCTTGACCGGTTCGGTCACCTTGCTCCGAACGCCATACCGCGACTGAGCAACACGCGCCTTCTGCCCAGTTGCAGCCTGTTGCCGGCGTAGCTTGCGCACATACTCCCAACTGACGCCAAAGCGCTTGGCCAATACACGGCAACTGCCCTCGCCGCGCTCATCGGCCTCCAAAACCCTTACCCGCAAATCGTCCCAATGGGCTCGCCCCATCAATGTCATCGCGGAAACTTCGCCAGAGAATTACAGGATTACTCGTAGAATCGCCGCTGGGTAGAGCTGCCTTGATGCTGCTCTAGGACAATAGACATTGGTATGCGCCTGCCATCCAGCGCGCCCCCTGCCGTTCCACCCCAACGCGCCAACCTCGCGCGCTGAAGACCTGTAGCCCACCAATATGCGCATGCGCTAAACTAGCCGTCTCCCTGCAAATAACCGCAGGAGTTTCGACTGATGAAATTCGGCGGGCACCGATGCGGAGATCAAGGTGCGTAAAGTTGCCGCGGGCGCGCACCAATCCAGCTTTCTGCGGCCTGTGAAGATTTGTCAGTCCGGCGCGGCAGCCGGATTCAACCGGACTCAATACCCGCTGTTATTCCGGACTGCACTGTTGACTCGTTCAGTGGCATCCATACTTCTCAATCCGAACGTCACAAAGAGAGAGCGGGCGCCCTGTATGGCTGCCAAACCGCCTGGGGCGCATGGTTGCCCGGCACAGCCAAAGCGAACCGCGGGCAAAAAGATCCTTTCCCGCATCGTGTCAGTGTTGTCCTGCGCCGCCATCCTGCTTTCGATGAATGCCGTCGCCTGGGCAATCGAGCCCTCCACGCCCCTGGAAGACCTAAGTGGCCAGGCCTGGGTCCTAGAGAATGGCCTGCCGCAAAACACTGTCCAGGCGTTGGCCCAGTCTGCCCAGGGGTATTTGTGGGTCGGGACCGAAGGCGGACTGGCCCGCTTTGATGGCAATGCCTTTCGAGTCTTTGACAGCGGTTCGCTCCCTCCGTTGCCCAGCAGCGACATCCGCTGCTTGCTTGCGGCGCGCGATGGCTCTCTTTGGATTGGGACCGCGGAGGGATTGGCGCGATGGAAGAACGGAGCCATGGCGTTCTTCTCCAAGCGCAAAGGGTTGCCGGGAAATGAAATTCGAGCGCTGGTGCAAACGCAGGATGGGACAATCTGGGTGTGGACGGACGGGGGACTGGCGCGATGGAGCAGCAACCATCTCCAGGCCGCTCCGAGCGGGCTATCTGCGGGAAACATCAACAGCGTGTTTGCCGACGGGGCAGGTGGCATTTGGATAGTAGGAACGCATGGAATCGCAGCCTACGAGGATGGCCATTGGACCCGCATGCAGGCGCAGAGTTGGTGGCCGGAGGGCGGCGTAACCCTGGCGCAGCGTCTGCCCGACGGCACGCTGGCCCTGGCAGGCAACCGCAGTCTCGTGCTGACGCGCGGCGGGCGGCTCTTGAAACTCCTGACGGTAGGCAAACAGCTGCCGGGAGCACGGATTCAGGCGCTGCTGGCCGACCGCGAGGGAAGCTTCTGGATCGGTACGAATAAAGGGCTAGCCCGGCTCGTCGCGGGCAAACTCCAACTGTTCCCCGCTACCGATCCGTTGGGCGCGGCTTCAGTGCTGGCTCTCCTGGAGGACCGCGAAGGCAATCTGTGGGTGGGCACGGAGACAAACGGACTGCATATCCTGCGCGACCGGCAGTTCTTCACCTTCGGCATGCAGGAGGGCATGGTCTCCGATGCGACGACCACCGTCGTGGAAGACCACACGGGAACGCTTTGGGTAGGAACCCAAGGATGGGGCTTGAATGCGATCCCCCTGCGCAAAAACGGCATAGGCAGCGGGCTGTTTCCGGCGCCCGGAGCAATTCGCACCTACACGGTACGCAACGGATTGGCCAGCAACGTGATCCTCTCCTTGGCCGCGGCGCCCAACGGAGACGTGTGGGTGGGCACACCGGATGGACTCAACCGCATCCACGGAAGCCGTATCGACACCTATACCTTGTCCGACGGGCTGCCCGACGACTTCATTCGCTCCCTGCTGGTCGATCACGACGGCTCGTTATGGATTGGGACCAGGCATGGACTGGCCCATTGGACAAATGGGCCCGGCGGCCAGGCGCAGATCAGGATTTATACGCAGGCAAACGGATTAGGCAGCGATCTGGTTGGCGCGATGGCACGCGACTCGCAGGGCAATCTGTGGGTGGCGACGCTGGCCGGGCTCTCGCAGCTGCGCGACGGGAAGATCGCCAACTTCACCACCGCGGATGGGCTGTCGAGCAACGTGGCTACGGCGCTTTTGCCGCGGCGCGATGGAACTCTCTTGATAGGCACCGAGGGCCACGGGCTGGACCAGTGGAACGGGCGGCGCTTTTTCGCAGTCTTGCGCAGCGGCCTCGACAAAACCACCATTCACGCCATTTTGGACGACGGCATAGGGCACCTTTGGTTTGCTACCGGGAACGGCATCGCGCGATGCGACCGCGGGGAATCGGCCGCCGCAGGACCCGCCGGGGGCTGCTCGCACTGGATTGAGTTCGGAACCGCTGACGGCCTGCGCACCCTGCAAATGGCCACCAACAGCCACCCCTCGGCCTGGGCCTCAAGCGACGGACACTTGTGGTTCGCGACCCCCAAAGGTCTCGTTGAAGTAGATCCGGCCCGCTTCCAACTCAACACTCTGCCGCCTCCGGTCGTGTTGGAGCGGTTCGCGGTGGATGATGTGGATCAACCCTTGCAGAACAAAGGCGGCCGGTTGAGCATTGCCGCCGGGCACGTGGACTTTGAGTTCGACTATGCCGGGCTCAGTTTCGTCGCTCCGCAGAAGGTGCACTACCGGTATATGCTGCAGGGATTCGATCGTGGCTGGACGGAAGCAGGCCCGCGCCGATCGGCCTATTACACCAACATTCCGCCGGGACACTATACCTTCCGGGTTGAAGCCGACAATAACGATGGCGTCTGGAATGAGGCCGGCGCGAAACTCAGCTTTGAGCTGCGGCGCCATTTCTATCAGACCCTCTGGTTCTACGCCCTGCTGCTCGCAGCCGTCGCCGGAAGCATTCTCCTGTTGCTGCGCCTGCGGCTGCGTGTTGCCGAAGGAGAATTTCGCGCCGTGCTCCGCGAGCGAAGCCGCATCGCGCGCGAGATTCATGATACGCTGGCGCAAGGTTACGTGGGGGTCTCCGTTCAATTGGAGCTGTTAGCCGAGTTATTGCGCCACAAGAAGCTGGACGACGTGGACAAGCAGTTGGATGCGACGCGAAAGTATGTCCGCGAAGGGCTGGCCGATGCTCGGCAATCGATCTGGGCCCTGCGCACCCAAGACTCCGGCGATGAGACTCTCCCGGTGAAACTTCGGAGTTTGGTTGACCGGGCGGCAGACGCAGATCTTAAATCGCGTTTCAGCGTCTTCGGCGCCTTCCGTCCCCTGCCGGCGGCCACCGAGCGTGAACTGCTGCGCGTGGCGCAGGAAGCCATTCAAAATGTCAAGAAACACGCGGCCGCACGTGAGTTGTCGGTCCGGCTTGAGTACGGCCAGGAGATGATTGTGCTGGAAGTGCGGGATGATGGACGCGGCGGGGCGGTGCGGCACAAGGCCGGATTTGTGCCAGGACACTTTGGGATCACCGGAATGCAGGAGCGCGCCGAGGCGATCGGAGCGATGCTTGAAATCGAAAGCGCCCCCGGCGCGGGAACGACAGTCCGTTTGCGCGTGCCGGGATCCGCAGAGGTACAGGAAAGTGGACGGAGGCGGCTATGACCAATGGGCCGATTCGCATTTTAGTTGTTGAGGACCACAACGTTGTACGCCAGGGACTGGTGGCGCTACTCAAGGCAGCAGATGGCCTGGAGGTTGTAGGCGAGGCCGCTGATGGGGTCGAGGCCATCGCCCAATTTCGCAGGCATCAGCCGCAAGTAACCCTGATCGACTTGCGCTTGCCCAAGCTCAGCGGCGTGGAAGCCATCGCCCGCCTCCGCAAGGAGTCGCCCAATGCGCGCTTCATCGTGCTCACCACCTACGACGGCGATGAAGATATTTATCGCGCCATCCAGGCCGGCGCCAAGGCGTATTTGCTCAAGGGCATGACCTCCGAAGAGCTGCTCGCCGCCATTCGATCAGTCCATGCCGGCGAATCGCACATTCCGCCGCTCATCGCCGAAAGGCTCGCCGAGCGCATTGGAGCCGAAGAACTGACCCCGCGCGAGGTCAGCGTACTCGAACAGATCGTCGCCGGCATGAGCAATAAGGAGATTGGAGCTCGCCTGAACATTTCAGAGGCCACGGTAAAAACCCACGTCAACAATCTGCTCGCCAAGTTAGGCGTAACCGACCGCACCCAGGCGACCACGGCGGCGATCCGGCGCGGCATCGTTTCATTGGACTCTCTCGGTAAGCCAAAATCATAAGGGAGAACATCATGAGGAACACGATCTTGTGCGGAATGCTGGCGCCATTTCTTCTTGTGCAGGCGCATGCGCAAAGAATGGTTTGGCGGCAAGCCACAGCCTCGGAGTTGGCCTCTGTGCTGCCCTCGCGGGCGCAGGTGGTCAATGAGCACATCGAGACGGAGATGCGCACCGCGTCGGGAATCGTGAACAGCCGTGGACAATATATCGCCGGAGTTGTGCTGCTGACCGCCGGCTACTCGGCCGACGGCAAGTATTCGCATTACTTGGTCGTGCAGGTGCCCATGCGTATCGGAAGATGTGCTTTGAGTCCGGGAGATTATCTCCTGGGCTGGACGCGTGTTGGCGCCGAGGATGTTCTCAACATTCACTTCAACGTTGCTGCCACCGGCAAGCTGGTGGGAACCGTAAAAGCCTCAAGAATTCAAGAGCCGGGCCCGGTAGAGAGCATTCATATCTGGCCGCCGCAGGGCCATGGCCTCATCCAGATTGGCAGGTTTGGAATCCCCTTTTATCTAGCCAAGACTCGCTGAGCGCCGCCATCCGCTACGCAACTTCGACCACAAAGAGGATTCCTGTATCCCCGTTGCGGCCTTGCGGCCAGAACACGGCTGAGAAACCCAGCCAGCGAGTGGGTCGCGGGCCGAAAGCGCGCCCACAAACCTGGTGAGCTTTGGCTCCCGCGGGGACGCTCCAGCTGTCTCGTTGCTCGAGCAGGCGTCGCGTCACCCCTCGGAAAGAATCGCCTGGCTCAGGACCTCGGCTACCTCTTGCTGCTGGTCCGCCGTAATCCGGTTGAAGAACGGTAACGCCAGCATCCGGCCCGCGATTGCTTCCGTAAGCGGCAGGGAGGCCGCAACGCTCAAACGCGTGCGCCACGCCGGCTGCAAATGGATAGGCGGGAAATAGCGCCCCGTGGCGATGCCGCGATCCGCCAGTACTTCCTGCACATGATCGCGGTTCACGCGCTCCGGGAGCCGGATCGCATAGACAAACCAACTGAGGACACGCCGGGGAAGCTCGATCGGCGGCCGCTCGATACCGGAAATCTCTGCGAACAGCGCATCATAACGTCTCGCGGCTGCCTCACGCAGTGCGAGCATCTCCTCCAGCCGGCTCAGCTGGACCCGTCCAAGGGCACAAGCCATCTCAGACAGTCGATAGTTGTAACCCAATTCGGAGTGGTCAAGCCAGCCCGATGGTCGCGGCGCGCCGTCTCCCGTGGCGACCGATGGCCCGCTCTCGGCGCTCCGCCCCTGATTTCTCAGGCTCCGCAGCCGCCCGGCAGACCCCACGCCGCGGCAGAGCACCGCGCCGCCTTCCCCCGTAGTGAGTTGCTTGTTCGGATAAAAACCCAGGACCGCAAGATCGCCAAAGCTGCCCACCCGCCGCGACGCCGCCTGGCTGCCAAAGCACGCTCCCAAAGCTTCGCAGGCATCTTCGATCAATACCAGGCCATGCAGCCGAGCAATCATTTGCAGCGCGTCCATGTCGGCCGGCACACCAAAGGTATGAACCACCAGAATGGCGCGCGTGCGCGGCGTGATGGCCCGCTCGACGGAAGCTGGATCAAGATTGAGAGTCAAAGGATCGATCTCTGCGAAGACCGGCGCAGCACGCACCTGAAGCACCGCGTTGGCAACAGCCACAAAGGCAAACGATGGAACGATTACTTCGTCGCCCTCGCCCACTCCCAGCACCAGCAGCGCAAGATGCAGCCCAGCCGTGCCCGAACTGACGGCCACGGCGTAGTCCACGGAATGGTACTCCGCTAATGCGTGTTCAAAGGCCTCCAGTTCAGGGCCAAGGCTGAGACGCGGCGTGCGCAGAACAGCGCTGACAGCTTCGATCTCTTTCTCGGTAATGTCGGGCGCTGAAAGCGGAATGTGCACCGTTATCACCCTTGATTTCCTTCAGGAACGGGGACTGGCTCCTTGATCAGCAAACCCGAGAGCGAAACGCTGGTAAGCACCTGAGCGATCGTGACCGCTGCGGTTCCTTTGCCGTAGGGATTCACCATCCCAGCAAGGCCGTCGCGAAACTCCCCGCTCAGGGCCTGGTTGATTGCCGCGCCAATGGCCCCGGCCTCCGCCGGTGCATCGATCACGTTACGGGAGCGCTCGCGGCCCTGCTGGCGAATACCAACATTGACCACAGGCAAAGCGAACGATGCGGCCTCCATGATGCCGCTTGAGGAGTTGCCAATCAACGCATCGGCCTGGCCAAGCAGGCTCCAGTAGCTGACGGCGTCAAGGTTGACGAAAATGTGCGTATCCCCGCGCACCTCCGCCAGCGCCCGCGTTCGTTCAATCAGCGCATAGCTGCCGGCGTCTGTGTTGGGATAGACGAAGATCAACTGCCCCGGAGCATCGGCCAGCGCGGCAAACAGCGCATCGGCCTCGGCGTTGGTGTCGCGCAGAATGGTGACCGGATGCCAGGCCGCGAGCAGAACGGGCGGCCGCAGCACGAGGCCCAGCCGCACTTCCAACTCGGAGCGTGTGAGCAGTTTCGACCGGCACAGATGATCCAGCGAAGGCGCGCCCGCGCAATGCACCCGCCAGGACTCTTCGCCCATCGCTATCACGCGCCGGCGGGCGGTTTCGGTAGAAGTGAAATGGATGTGCGCGAGCTTGGTCAGCGCATTGCGTACGGCATCGTCGATGGCCCCCTGGCTGATCTCGCCGCCCTCGATGTGTGCGATAGGAATACGCAGAGCCAGTGCGGCGGAAGCGGGCGCCAGCATCTCGTAGCGATCTGCGATCAGAAGCAGCACATCGGGCCGCCACGCCGCGAATGCGTCGGCCAGACCCAAAATGGCGATTCCGATCGTCTTCGCCATGCCCGTATCCGTATCGGAGCTGAGCAGACATTCGATGCGGGCCTGGATGGGAAAACCGTCGTGCTCGATCTCCGCAATGGTCGAGCCAAACCCGGGTGAGAGATGCGGCCCCAGCACGAAAACGCCGAGTTCCGCTCCGGGATGACCAGCCAGTTCGCGCAGCGGCCAATAAAGATGGCTGTAATCCGCACGCGAGGTTGTCACCACGCCAATCCGCCGCCTGCCGCCCGCCTCTGCATTCCTGGTCATGCATCAACCTGCGGAATGCTTTCACTGGCCAGCGACAACAAAGCGGGGCTAGGCGTGTAATCGGGAACCATCATCCGCATCTGGCTCAGTGCCGCTGCCAGGTCGCGCGCATCAAGCGCGGCGCGCAACTCGTCTAGCGCGCTGCACAGCCTGCCGCGTGCCGGCGCCGGCGATTCGATAGCCACCATGCCCTCCCCCTTTGCCGGCCGCGTTATCTCCGTCGTCGACCAGAACTGTTCCGTCTCTTTGTCGCCGTCGCGCAGCCCCGTGAACCTCACGGCAATTGCGCGTCCCGGCGCGAGCTCCCTGGCCATGAAGCGCGCCAGTTCCACGATCCCCTGCGGCGCAGCCAATGCCGGAGCCAGCAGCGCCGGCGAGTCCGGCTCCAGCGCAGCGGAGAGCAATAGGTTCACCGCCTCCTCCATCGTAAGGAAATACCGGCGCGCTGCCGGATCGGTGACCGTGAGTGGACCGCCAGCAGCAATCTGGCCGGCGAATACCTCGGCCACACTGCCACGCGAAGCCAGCACGTTGCCCAGCCGCAGCGCCGTGCCCCCCGCTGAGAGAACAATCTGCTCGCCCACACGCTTCGTTGCCCCCATCATGGATGCCGGCTGAACGGCTTTGTCGGTGGAGAGCAGAACGACGCGTGCGCCCGCTGCCGCCTCCATCAAGCACAGCGTCCCGAACACATTGTTCTCAATCGCCGCAAGAGGCTGACCCTCGAGGAGCGGAACGTGCTTGAAGGCTGCGGCGTGAAACACCAGTCCCGGCGCATGAATGGCGAAAATCTCTTCGAGCAGCGCGCGATCTCCCACGCTGCCCAGCCGGAACACAGCGGGCGATGCCGCTTGTTCTTCAGCCCACCGGCGCTGCAACGCATAGAGATGGCTCTCTGACGCTTCCAGAAGCACCAGTTCCGGCGGCCGGAGTTGTGCCAGCCTGGACACCAGCGCCGAAGCGATCGACCCGCCGGCGCCAACCACCAGAATCGGCGCCTTGCCCAGGTCATCCAGCAGCTCGCGAGCGGGCGCCGCCACGCTTGGGCGAGCCAGAAAACCGCTCCAGTCCAGGGTCTCCGTGCGGAAATTCACACCTGAAGTATAATCTGAACTCGGTCTGCGAAGCCGCAGCGGCCTGGCCTGCGCAGCGGTTGTTGCGCGGCTTTCTCCGGGGTTCGAACAATTTCGGCAAACCTTGGCGCAAAGCAAATTGCGAATGAGATCTCCTGCAGTCTGCTGAGTTCATGGTTGAACGGAGCGCGCTCAACACAAACAGAAATTCCCTGCGCGGACAGGGGTATCGCCAAAGCAATGCAAGCATGTATGCCGTTCGCATACACTAGCTTGTGCTGCGGTTTCTCGGGCTCAAGGATCTTCCGCCGTGCTGGAGAGAGTGTCGGATAACGATGCGGGTGCGAATTTGTAGGTATCTGTTGCTTCTCTTTTTCGCCGCGAGATTTGCCCATGCGGCGGCGGAAACCAGTGACTACCTGGAAGCAATAAGGCTGAACAATCGGGGCGTTGCTCTCATGGGCCAGCAGTATACCGAGCAAGCGGCGAAGACCTTCGCTGAGGCATACAAAATGGACCCGAAGATGGCGCAGGCCGCCATCAACGAAGGCATAGCGCTCTATACGCTGCAGAAGCTGCACCAGGCTCAACAACTATTGCAGGCCACCCTGGCTACGGATGGCAGCAGCGCGCAAGGGTGGTACAACCTGGGACTGGTGCAGCATGCGCAGAATGAGTTGGCGCCGGCCATTGCCAGCTTTCAGCGCGCCGCGGCGCTCGCTCCCAGAGACGCGGACTCGCTCTATTACGAAGGCGCCTGCTACGCGGAGATGGGGCAGTTCGCCAAAGCGATCGTGATTTTCCAGAAAGTGCTGGCCATCAATCCCTTCCATGCCTCGGCGGAGTTTGGCCTGGCCCGGTCGCTACTTCGCACCGGCCATACGGCGCAAGCCAGGGAAGACTTTAAGCGCTTCCAGCATTTGGTCAACACCAAAATCGGCTCGCCTCTCGCCCTGACCTACGGAGAGCAGGGACACTTCTCAACCGTGACCGCGATCAAAGAACCGGAGACCATCTCACAGAAAATGATTCCGGTACAGCTCGTGCCGGAGCCGATGATCTCCGCCTCCGCCAGCTCCCATCTCACCCTCACCGGCGGCGCGTGCATGATGGACACAACCGGCACGGGCCAGATGGATCTGGTGCTGATGCAGACTGGCGCGCAGGCCATTCGCATCCTGCACCGTCGCAGCGACGGTAGCTTTGAACAGCTCGACGCGCAGGCCATGGGACTCAAGGCCTCCGGCCACGCCGTGGCCTGTGCCGTGGGAGATTATGACCGCGACGGGCTCAACGACCTGGCTGTGGCCATGGACGACGCTGTCCTGCTCTTCCACAACCTTGGCCACGGCAAATTCCAGAACGTCACGGCGAAAGTGGGTCTGGCGCCGCGCAACCGGCCCACGGGAATCACGTTTATCGATTACGACCACGACGGCGACCTGGATCTCTTCCTCACCGGATCACCACTGAAAGCCGGCGGTGAGTCCAACGTGCTCTGGCGCAACAACGGCGACGGAACCTTCACGGAGCAGACCCAGGAGACCGGCCTGGGCGGAAGCAGCAAGACCGCGGCCGCGATTCTCACCGACTTCAACAACGATCGCGCCGTCGACATTGCGGTAACCGGCGAGGCAGCCGCGCCGGTCCTCTATATCAATCCACGCGAGGGCAGGTATCCCACCCAGCCGCTGTATCAGAACCAACCGCTCCCGCCCACGGTGGGCATTGCCGTCTTTGACTACAACAAGGATGGCTGGATGGACATCGCCGTCACGCACGCCGGACCTCCCGGGCTTACCTTGTGGCGCAATGTTGCAGCTCCCAACCAGATCAACCGGCGCTTTGAGCAGGTGCCGCTGCCCTTGCACGGCGCACTGCGCGGTTGGGGACTTACGCCCATCGACATCGATAACGACGGTTGGATCGATCTGGCCGCCATCGTGGATACAAAAACCGGCCCCGAAGTGCGCGTCTTCCGCAACCTGGGCGATGGCACGTTGAAGGACGTGAGCCATGCGCTGGGACTCGACAAGATCAAGCTCAAGGCCCCGCGCGGGCTGATTGCCGCCGACCTGGAAAACGACGGCGCCGCCGACCTCATTGTCACCCAGCTCGACGCTCCGCCCGTCCTGCTGCGCAACGTGGGCGCAAACAAGAACCATTTTGTGCGTCTCGACCTCATCGGCAATTCCGACAACAAAACCGGCTTGGGCATCAAGGTCCAGGTCTACGCCAACGGCCTCTGGCAAAAGTTTGAACTGCCCGGCGCTTCCGGCTACCAGACGCAAGCGCCGCCACGGATTCTGGTTGGTCTCGGCAAGGCCGAAGGCATCAACCTGCTCCGCATCCTCTGGCCCACCGGCGTTTTGCAGGATGAGCGCGACCTGCCGCATACAGAGACCGTCAAGTTGGGAGAGGTGGACCGGCGCGGCAGTTCCTGCCCCGTCCTGTTTGTGTGGAACGGCCACCAGTACAAGTTCATCACCGACGTGATCGGAGCCGGTGTGGTTGGGCACTGGTTTACGCCCACGCGGCGCAACATCCCTCGCCCCAGCGAGTGGGTCAAGATCGCTGGCGCCGATGTGGCTCCAGTCAACGGAAAGATCAGCCTGCGCTTCATGGAACCGATGGAGGAAGTCAACTACATCGACCAATTGAAGCTGGTTGCCGTGGATCACCCCGCGAACGTCCAGGTGAATCCCGATGAGCGCTTCCTCGACGATCCTCCCTTCGCCTCCGGCCGCGTTATCGCCAGCAAGGATTCCCGGCTCCCGGTGGGAGCGTGGGATGGCGAAGGACGCAATGTGCTGGACAAGCTCTCCCGGCGTGATCATGAGTTCGCCAGTGGATTCACTCCCCTGCCCTACGACGGCTTCGCCAACTTGCACGCATTGACCTTGGACTTGGGCCAAATCAATCCCCAAGCGCCCTTGCACCTGCTGATGACGGGTTACGTGAACTACTTCAGCGCCACCTCGCTTTATGCGGCGTGGCAGGGAGGCATAAAGCCGATCGCGCCCTACGTCGAAGCGCAACTCCCCGATGGCAAATGGCAGCGCCTTCCCGGTGAGGCCGGCTTCCCGGCCGGACTGGAACGCACCATTGTCGTCGATCTCACCGGCAAGCTGCCCCCAGGCACACACCGCATCCGCCTGATGACCAACCTGCAAATCTATTGGGACCAGGTGCTCATTGACAATCACGCCCCAGGCAGATTCCGGGCCACGGAGTTGCCGCTCGCCCTCGCCACCGAGCAGTTCCGCGGCTATCCGAAGGAGGTCGACGGCGCCAGCCCCGGCGACCTGGGCTACAACTACAACCTGGTCAGCCTCACCGGACCGTTCCAGCGCGAACGCGGCGACTACACCCACTTCGGCAATGTCACCCCGCTGATCAAGAGCGTTGACAACCGCTTTGCCATCTTCGGCGGTGGCGAGGGCATCGCGGCGGAGTTCGATGTCTCCAAGCTGCCTCCGCTGCCCCCGCACTGGGAGCGCGATTACTTCTTCTACGCCAATGGATACGAGAAGGACATGGACTGGTGGGATTCTTCGCCGTTTACCGTCGGGCCGCTTCCATTCCATCAGATGACCTCCTATCCCTATCCCGGCGGCGAAGGCTTCCCGCAGAACGCAGCAGCGCTTCGCTATCGCCTGAATTGGAACAATCGTTTTGTTTCGGGCAAACCGACGGGGCTGCACGAGTTCGACTACCAATGGATTCCTTCCACGCCGCGGGACGATCGGACCGATGAGATACGGAAGTAAACGCCGCATCCTGCCCGTCTGCCGTGGCGCTGAAAGGCGCGCGTCCCGCCGGCGCCCTACGCTGGATCACGGCCGCCGCGTCGCGCTATACTGCATCGCGAGTCAACAACAGGGGGAGTGATCATGACAAAACGGTCGATTGCGCGCGTGGTGGCCATGGGAATGTTCGCGCTTGCGATGGTAGCTGGACCCATGGCAGTGAGGGCGCAGGGCAAGACAACGGTTCTGCAACCTGGGGCATTGCAGGAGCTGATCCCGGCAAGAGTCTTCTATCGCGGCCAGACGACGACAACGCAGTTGCGCAACTCCTATGGGGTGAAGTTCAGCGACGGGTACTACGTCCTCGCGACCCTTGTGGACACGTCAGGATACTCAAACGCCGTCGCGTCCAAATTCGAGGCCTATTTCATCACCGAGGTTCCGATTCACGTGGGCGGAATGAGACTGGGCGCGGGCGTCTACGGCATTGGCTTCACCGCCGCCAACAAGTTCGTAGTCACGGACGTAGGGGGGCACACTGTGCTCACGGTTAACGCGGCGACCGATAGCGCCATCAAGCACCCCAGGCCTTTGGAAGTGCTCGCGCAGCCCGGTGGCAGGTTCCGGCTCTATATCGGCCGCAGATATGTAGACCTGAGCCGCTAGAAACACCCAAAGCAGCAGTGGCGTCGGTCTGCATGGATGGGAACAGCCCGCCGCTTTGATGCCGGAGCTCTCTGGCGGTCTTCGGTCCGCGAAAATTCCGGAGCGAGAACTATGTCTGAAGCCGATGCCAGCATCGTCCTCTCGTCCGCTGCGCGGCAGCTTGAGCTTCTGCGCAGCAGGCAAATCTCCGTCTCCGAGTTGGCTGAGGCGCATATCCGCCAGATTGAACGCCTCAATCCCCTGCTGAACGCATTCGCGGACTTCGATGCGGACCGGATCCGCGCCGAAGCCTCCCGCATGGAGGCATCCGGACAGCCGCGCGGGCCGCTCCACGGCCTGCCCGTCACCGTCAAATCCTCCATTGCCACCACCGGATTCCGCTGTGAGATCGGTAGTCTGCTCCATCGCGGCCAAGTGCCGAGCGAAGATGCAGTCGTGGTAGCGCGCTTGCGTGCTGCCGGAGCCCTCATTCTGGGCACAACCAATTGCCCGGAGTTCCTGATGGCCTATGAAACGGCCAATCTGCTGCATGGGCGAACACGGAATCCCTGGGACCCGGAGCGCACGCCGGGAGGATCGAGCGGCGGTGAATCGGCGGCCATCGCAGCAGGAATGTCTGCCGGTGGCCTGGGCAGTGACAGCGGAGGCTCCGTCCGCGTTCCGGCGCACTTCACCGGTATATGCTCGCTGAAGCCCACTCCAGGGCGCATTCCGGGCCGCGGCCACCTGCCCCCCTGCGTCGGGCCATTTTCAATTCTCGGCGCCATTGGTCCCATGGCGCGCACCATCCAGGACGTTGAGCTGTTCTTCCGTGCGCTCAGCGGGCGGGATCCCGATGATCCCGTCAGCCCTCCCATGCAACTTCGTCTGCCCGCCCTCGACGAGCTGCGCGAGAGCGCAATTGGCTGCTTCGAGGACGATGGACTGGTTCCCGTAACGCCTGAGACCCGTGCCGCTGTGCGCGCCGCGGCAGAGGCGCTGCGCCAGGCAGGCTTCCGTGTCGAGCCCTTCCGTCCGCACACACTCGAGCCCTTGCGCAAGCTGTGGTGGAAGTTCTTTGTGCAATGCGGCGCCATGTTCTATGAGCCCGCCATCCGCGGCCAGCGCCGGCAGCTCAGCCCCATCTTCCAGGAGTTTCTCAGCATCGCGGAGTCGGCGCCGCCTCTCACCGCGACGGAATTACTCGAAGCATGGGCGGAGCTCGATCGGCTCCGCGCCGCCACGCTCGCCGCCATGCGCGACCACCCCGCGCTCCTCTGTCCGGTTGCTGCTGTCCCCGCCTTTCGCCATGGCGAGCGCAGTTGGCAGATCGAAGACCGCGTGGTTGGCTATCTTGATGCCGTGCGCCACACGCAATGGTTCAACGCCCTGGCCGCTCCGGCCGCGGTGGTCCCCGTGGCCAGATCGTCTGAGGGCTTGCCCATCGGCGTGCAGATCGTCGCCAGGCCCTTTCACGATGAGATGGCGCTGGGCATTGCCGCCGTCATTGATGCCGCGTTTGGATACCGGCCGCCTCCGGCGGCATCCGCTTAGCTTCGGGCTCCGCCTCCGCTGGTGATCCCAATCACTAGCACCCTCAAAACAAAGAAGTAATCCGCCGCAGAAATCGCTCCCCTCTCCATCTTTTGATGGAGGCGCGAGAGGGTACAAACGCGATACTCTTGGTCTTCCCCAGATCGGAGCGCACAGGTTGCGCGAGACGTGGAACGAACGGTTTGCTGAGACCCCTGATGTTTTGAAGGACGTATGGCGGCGACAAACCGTCGTACCGGTCCTGGACTTTGAAATTGGAGGGGATAGGTTTGTCACCATGGCGGGGCCCTGCTCGGTGGAGACTGAGGCCCAGCTCATGGCCACCGCCCGTCATGTACGCCGCTGGGGTGCGCGCATCCTCCGCGGCGGCGCCTTCAAGCCCCGCAGTTCTCCCTATTCCTTTCAAGGTCACGGCCTGGAGGGGCTCAGGATGCTCGCCCGCGCCCGCGCGGAGTGCGGGCTGGCCATCGTCACCGAGGTCATGTCGGAGTGCGACGTGCCCATGGTCGCCGAGTACGCCGATATTCTGCAGATCGGCTCGCGCAGCATGGAAAACTACTCGCTCTTGGAGGCTGCGGCGCGTTCAGGGCGCCCCATCCTTCTCAAGCGCGGAATGGTGGCTACAGTCGCCGACTTTCTTCACTCCGCGCAGGTGATCCTGGAGAACGGCAATCCGCACGTGATCCTTTGCGAACGCGGCATCCGCACCTTCGACACAGCCCTGCGCAATACCTTCGATGCCGGCGCCATAGCCCTGCTCAAACACGTTTCGCACCTGCCGGTGATCGCCGATCCCAGCCACGCCGCAGGCCATCGCGAGCTGGTTCCTGCGCTTGCCCGCATTGCGGTGGCCGCGGGCGCTGACGGCCTGCTCGTTGAGGTGCATCCCAACCCTGGCAAGGCCTGGAGCGATGGCGAACAGTCCCTGGATTTCCCCGAATTCTGCGCAATGATGACTTCCCTCAAGCCTTACCTGGCGCTGCGCCCTCCAACACTGCGCGAACCAGCCGACGCTCGGTTGATGGAGGCTGTGGGATGAGGGATCGGCCCCCGTCTTTCTTACCTGCTCTTTGTCTCCTGCTGGCGGCGCCCATGTGCGCATTCGCCCCATCGGCCGCAGGCAATGCTGGAGCGGACTTCATTGTCACCGCCACGCCCGTCTACGCTCCCCGCGCGGAACTGCACGGCCAGGAGCGATTCCCCCGCGGTGCACAGTTGCTTCTGGTGCACAACGGCAAGGCTGAGCCGCTGGTCACCGGCTTCGCGGATACTGCGGACGCCAACGTCTCCTTCGATGCCGAGCGCGTGCTCTTCGCTGCTAAGCGCGCGGCCGGCGATCCCTGGCAAATCTGGGAGCTCACGCTCAAGGATGGCTCAGTCCGCAAGGTCATTGATACCAAGACCGACGCCGAACGGCCCTTTTATCTGCCCGGCGGCCGCATGGTCTGGGCGCAGCGCACTGCTTACGGATTCCGGATCGAGTCTGCCAGGGACGGCCATTCGCCCCAGGTTTCGTTCCTAAATCCGACCGCGGGTCCGGGTGTGCTTCCGCTTACCTATGTGCGCGCCAGCGCCTTCCCCTCTGCCATCCTTGCCGATGGCCGCATTCTCTTCGAGTCCGGCTACCCGCTCGGCGAGGGGGCGATTCCAGAGTTGTATCAGGTCTACGCCGATGGCTCCGGAGTGGAATCGTACCGCTGCGACCATGGCCGCACTCGCTGGGGCGGCTCGCAACTGGCCTCCGGCGACGTCGTCTTTACGCATGGCGGCTCGCTGGCACGCTTCACTTCTTCGCTGCCGCATGAGGCCCCCATCACCGCACCCCATGCCGAATACGCCGGCGCCATCGCGGAGACGGCCTCCGGTGCTTGGCTCCTGAGCGCGCGCAGGGCCGGCGAATCGCATTACGCGATCGTCCTTTGGAAGGCGGGAGCGGCTGCCCTGGAGACGGTGCTGGCCGAGCGCGGTCAGGATCTCGTCGAGCCTACGTTGGTAGCGCCGCGCGTCCCTCCCCGGCGCTTTCCCTCGGGCCTGCATCCCTGGAGCTACGCCAATCTGCTGGCCTTGGACTCGCGGCTGTCACTCGCAGGCGACCTGAAGCAAGCACCCGCCTCGGTGCGCCTGGAAACCCTCGACGCCCAGGGCCACGTCACGGTGAATGGCACGGCGCCTGTAGCGCCCGATGGCTCCTTCTTTGTGAAAGTCCCCAGTGACCGGCCCATCCGCTTCCTCCTGCTCGATCGCAAGGGCGCTGTACTCCGCCGCCAGCACGGTTGGTTCTGGAGCCGCGGCGGCGAGCAGCGCACCTGCGTCGGCTGTCATTCAGGACCGGCGCTTTCGCCGGAAAATCGCGCCCCTGAAACCTTTCAGCGCACCACTACCCCCTTCGATCTGACGGGGACCTCGCTCCACACATCGCTCCGGAGCACTTCGCCGGGAGGCATGTCGAGATGATGATTCGCTCCATCCTGCTTTTCTTTGGCGCCGTCTCGCTTGCCGCGGCGCAGAGCGCCGCACCGCCGGTGCAGCCGAAATCGAATGCTGGAAAGCCAGCGGACCAACCCACGATCCGCTTTGAAGACGCAACCCAGCAGTCGGGAATCCACTTCGTCCACAGCTTCGGCTCGGCCAAGCTCAGTTCGCTACTTGAAGGCACCGGCGCGGGCTGTGTGTGGTTTGACTACAACAACTCCGGCCGCGAGTCTCTCTTCGTCGTCAACGGCCGCACGCTCGGTCCCGACATGACTCCGCACCCCCTCACGGTCGAACCCGACCCGCCGCCTCGCGCGCATCTTTATCGCAACGATGGCAACGGCCATTTCACCGACGTCACCGCGCAGTCGGGCATCGATCCGAATATGTACGGCGTCGCAGTTACAGCCGCCGATTACGACAACGACGGCTACGAAGATCTGCTCGTCACCGGCTACGGCAAGGTGATTCTCTACCACAACAACGGCGACGGCACCTTTACCGACGTGACCGCCAAGGCCGGCATCAAGGTCAACGGCTGGTCGATTAGCTCCACTTGGCTCGATTATGACAAGGATGGCTGCGTGGATCTCTTCGTGGGCCGGTATGTCAAGTTCGATCCCAAATACCGCGCCTATTATCCGGCGGACAATTATCCGGGACCGCTCGACTATGCGGGCGAGACCAACAAGCTGTTTCACAACAACTGCAATGGCACATTTACCGACGTTTCGGATAAGTCGGGAATCAGCTCGTATATCGGTCGCACCATGGGCGTGACAGCGGCTGACCTCGACAACGACGGCTGGGACGATATCTACGTCACCAATGACGACATCCCCAACTTTCTCTTCCACAACATGCACAATGGAACCTTCCAGGAGATCGCCAATGATACCGGCTCAGCCTATGGACAAGACGGCGAAGCAACATCGTCCATGGGTCCGGTGGCCGCGGACTTCTGGAACCGGGGAATGTTGGATCTCTGGGTGACAGACGGCAGCTACAACCGCTTCCTGAAAAACCTGGGCGTTCCTCAACTCGGATCCTCCTCGCCCAAGCCCGGTTGGCAAGGATTTGAGGATGTGACCGCAGCCAGCGGCATCTCCCAGACCGAGGCGCAATATGTGAGCTGGGGCAGCGGCGTCTACGACTTCGACAACGACGGACAGCTCGACATTCTGGTCCTTCACGGCGGCCTCACCCACATGATCCCGATGGAGCACACCCTCTTCCGCGGGCTTGGCGACGGCAAATTCGAAGATGTGTCGCGCCAGGCCGGCCCCGTGCTGAGCGCGCGCACCGTGGCGCGCGGTGCCTGCTTTGCCGACTACGAAAATGACGGCAGGATCGATGCCTTCGTGGTCAATCTCGGCTCGGAGGGAACGTTGCTTCATAACGTCTCCACCGGCGCCGGTCATTGGGTTGAAATCAAGCTTGTAGGCGCCATGAGAAAGGGCGATGCGGGCGTGGCCGCAGGAAACCATCTCACGAAAAGCGACCGCGACGGCATCGGCGCGCGCATTGAAGTCTTCGCCGGCGGCGTGCGCCGAACCGCCGAGCGGGTGGCTAGCTCCGGTTATCTCTCGCAGAATGACGGCCGCGTCCACTTTGGCCTCGGCCAGGCAACCTCCATTGACAAGCTGATCGTGCGCTGGCCCAGCGGCATTGTGCAGACGCTTGCGTCGCAGCCCGTGGATCGCGTCCTTACCATTGAGGAACCGCAAGAAAGGAAGCCGCAATGAACCTTGGCTTCCTCCATGCCCGCAGCAAGCCTCCTGCCCGGGTCGCAATTCTCAGTGCGCTCGTCGCGGCATCCTGCGGCATCGCTCTGTGGAATGCCGGCGCGGTAAGGGCAGCCACTGACCCTGACGATAACCAGATCCTTAACTACGCCTCGCCCATCGAACTGCTCTTTTCGTGCGACGGCTCGCGCCTCTACGTCCTATGTCAGAGCGGAGAAGTGCGCGTCTTGAATGGCGCCTCGTACGCGTGGATAAAGACCCTCCCCGTAGGTCGCGAGCCACGCGGCTTCTCGCTTTCTCCCGATGAGAGCCGCCTCTATGTCGCCAACTCCTGGGACGACACCATCTCTGTAATCGACACGCACGCGCTCAACGTAGTTGCCACCTGGCATGTAGGAATGGAGCCATCCAGTGCCGTTGAAGGACCGGCAGGCAAGTACCTCTTCGTCGCCAATCGCATCAGTAGCGACGTCGCCGTGCTAGACGCTCACACGGGAAACCAGGTCAAGCGCCTGGCTGCCGGGCGCGCCGCAAGTTACATGACGCTCTCAACCGATACCGGCCGTCTTTACATTACCCACATCTATCCCAACCCCACGCCTTACGGCACGCCGCCGGAGTCCGAGATCACGGTCATCGACACGCGAACGGCCGAAGTCATCAACCGCATTCCGCTCCAAAGCATTGCCGGCGTCTTTCATGTTGCGCTCACCAGGGATGGTCGCCTGGGAGTTGCAGCTGAACTGCATCCCAAGAATCTCGTTCCCCTGACGGCCGTGGAGCACGGATGGGTCTTTGAAGATACGCTGACCCTCTTCGGCCCCGATGTGGGCAACAGAACGGTTGAAGTCCCGCTCGACGACTTAGACAGCTATGCGGCGCGCCCCTTCGGGGTGGCCATCACTCCGGATGGCTCGCGCCTCTATGTCAGCAGCGGCGGCTCGGAGCTCGTCACGGCCATCGACCTTCCGCGCCTCTTGCGCTATATCCGCCTCCATCGCGCATCCTTTGCATATAACCTCGCCGCCAGCGCCAATTACGTGGTCAAGCGCATCCCGGTAGGCCACGACCCGCACGGAATCGCCATCAGCCCGGACGGCCGGCGCCTGCTCGTCGCCAATCGCCTCGACGACACCATCAGCATCGTCGACACGCGCACCAACACTCTCGTTTCTACCATCCATCTGGCCGGATCACATCAGATGTGGTCGCTGAACAAGGCTCTGAAGGTCTTTTCGGAGGTGAGCAACACCCCCGCCGGGCGGAAGCGATGCGCGGACTGCCACATCGACGCGCAACATCGGAATGCTCCCGCGATGACTCTGAGCCGGCTGCAGAAAGTTGAGGCTCTGCGCCGCGGCGAACAAGTCTTCTACACCGCGCACTATTCCTACCATGGCGGTATCGGCTGCGCCAACTGTCACCTTGACTCCACCTTTGACGGCTTGAATTGGGATCTGGAGCCGGATGGCCTGGGCCGCGATATTTTGGACAATCGTCTACTCGAAGACATCAAGGATACGGCACCCTTCAAGTGGAATGGGGGAAACCCCAACCTGCCCACCGAGTGCGGGCCACGAACGGAGAAGTTCTTCTGGCGTTCGCAAAATTACGACGATCGCACCCTCGCCGATCTGACCGCCTACATCAACAGTCTGCCGGCGCGCCCCAATCGCTGGCGGCTGGCTGACGGCAAACTCACGCCGGCACAGGAGCGCGGCAAGGAGATCTTTGATCGCAAGATGGATGACTTCGGCAAGCCCATCCCGCTCGCCAACCGCTGCTATTTCTGCCACAGCGGTCCGCTGGGAACTGACCGGAAGAGTTTCGACGTGGGAACCAAGGGACCGAATGACAGTTCGGGCCTCTTCGATACGCCGCAGTTGACCAACATCGTGCTCACCGCACCCTACCTGCACGATGGCTCGGCGGCCACGCTCGAAGAAATCTGGACCGTGCACAACCCCCATGACCAGCACGGCCGCACCAACGACCTCCCAAAAGATGAACTGAACGACCTCATCGAATACCTGAGGACCCGATGAAAGGACGGCGAGCATGAGAGGCATGTTCAACAGGCTTTGGCTGGGCGCGGTGCTTGCGGCCACGGCAGCGCTGGCAATTGCCGCGCCGCCTCGGCCACCCCAAATGCCCCATTACCGCTTTGTTAACTACACCACCGCCAACGGCCTGCCCAACAATCACGTCTACTCCGTTCTGGTGGACGGGAACCGCATCTGGGCCGGCACCGACGACGGGCTGGCTGAATACGAGAACGGTAAGTGGAAGACCTACACCACGAAGGATGGCCTCGCGCAGCAAGCCGTGCTCTCGCTGGCGCTCGACAGGCGAACCGGCGACGTGTGGGCCGGAACGATGGGCGGGCTGAACCGCATCTCCGGCGGGCGCATCATCGACACCTATACGCAGTTGAACTCAGGCTTGAGTAACGACATTGTCTACGGCATATCGATAGAAGGTGAGAATGTCTGGGTCGCCACCGCCGCGGGCGCCAGCCGGCTCAACCTCGACACCCACCAATGGTCGATTTACTCCGATGTCAATACCCCCATGAAGGAGATTTGGGTCTACGGAGTCTCCGCCGCGCCCGATAAGGTGTACTACGCCGTCTGGGGAAGCGGCTTGATCGAGTACAATCAGCAAACCAAGCTCTGGGACATCTACGAAGATCCCGACCACGAAACAGAGATCGTGCTCTTCAAGAACCAGGGACTGATTCACGACATCGTATCTTCCGTCAGTTATGTGGACAAGATCGTCTGGGTGTCCACTTATTTCGGCGACAGCCGTTATGACGGCCGCTACTGGCATAACTTCCTCACCAAAGACAGCGGATTACCCTCAAACTTCACCAACTACGTAAAAGGCGTGGACGCCAACCATGCGTGGTTCTGCACTGACAAGGGCCTGGCTTACTACGACGGCGTCAATTGGGCCGTTTACACCCCTTCGCTCACCACCGGCAAGCCAGAGATGCTGGTGCGTGACAGCAAGGGCAATGTTACCCACCTGCCGGTAACCACTGCGCCGGCCAACAACTACATTCTGGGCATCGACTTCCAGGGCCGTGATATTTGGGTCGCAACGGCCGGGGGGCTGAGCCACGGAATCCTGCAACCCTAACTCTTATAAAGGAGACTTCATCATGAGCTCATTTGCCGAAATCCTTGACACCATCACCAATGCGCCTATCGAGAAGCGCGCCATCACCAATCACGGAGTGCTGAATGAAGCCTATTGCTATGCCAAGCCAAGTTCCTTCTCGCGCGGCATGAGGATCGACCTCGGCAACGTGACCATCCTGCTCATCTCCGGCACCGCTTCCATCGACGAGAGTGGCAAGAGCGTGCACATCGGCGACTTCCGCGCGCAGATGAGGCGCACGCTCGCCAACATTACCGGTCTGCTGGCCAGCGAAGGCTGCACCTGGCACGACATCGTCCGGACCACTTGCTATCTGCGCGACATCGAGCGCGATTACGAGGCCTTCAACGAAGAGCGCACCGCCTTCTACAAACAACAGGGACTCGATCCGCTGCCCGCCTCCACCGGTATTCAGGCCATCCTCTGCCGCCCGGAGTTGCTGATCGAGATCGAAGCCATCGCCATGTTCCGTACCGATAAGGCGGCAACCGGCAAGGAGTAGCAGTCATGGGCAAGAGATGGCTGATGACCGCGGCCCTTTGTTTTGGGGCCGTTGCGGCCACGGCTTTGTGCCAGAAGTCGACGGAACATCCAGCCGCGCCCGCCGACAGGCCTGAGGCTAAGTCCTGGTGCTCGTGCGGCGCTCATCCGCCCGGCCCGGAACCACTATGGACGGCCGAGCCCTACGCGAACGAGCCCGAGGACATGCGGCCCTACGCCAAGTTCGTCCAGCCCTATTACTTCAACTATCTCCAGCCAACCATCTGGAATGGGCCGGGGCGGAATATTCCCGCCCCCAAGGATCTCACCGAGGTGCGCATCGGCTTTGTCGGCCCCATCTCTCCCAGAGACCCTGATTACATCTTTGGCATGCGCATGTTGCACGGCGCGCAGTTGGCCGTGGAAGAGGCCAATGCACGCGGCGGCTACGGCGGCATGCCGTTCCGACTGATGTTGCACGACGACTACAACAACTGGCAGGCCAACGCGGTTTCGGGCAGTGTCCGTCCCACCAATGCCGAAATCTGGGGTGCCGCCAGCGACGTCGCCGTCAAGTGCATCTACAACGACAAGGACTGGGCCATATTCGGCTCCATCAGCTCTGAGTCCACTCACATCATGCTGCGCATATCCCTCAAGGCGGAAATCCCCATCGTCAACTCCGCATCCACTGATCCCACTATCCCTGAAACCTCCGTTCCCTGGTACTTCACCGACCTGCAAGACGACCGCGTTCAGACCTTCACCCTCGCCCGCCGTATCTATACGGAACTCGGCCTCAAGCGCGTGGCCCTCCTGCGCATCAACAACCGCTACGGCCGCATGGCCGCACCGAAATTCCGCGACGCTTCGCGGCGCCTCGGTCACCCCGTGGTGATCGAACAAAAGTTCCCGGCCGGCACCACCGATTTTTCACGGGCGCTTAGGAACATCCAGGACTCCCGCGCCGACGCCATCGTTCTGTGGACTGACGAAGCCCCCGCCGCAATGATCCTGAAGCAGATGCGCGCCATGGGGATGAAGCAGCGCGTCTTCGGTTCCTACCGCACCCTCGGTCCTGACCTACTCGCGCAAGCGGGCCCTGCTGCCGAGGGCTTTGAAGCCGTGTTTCCTTACGACCCCAACAGCCAGAACCCTCGCTGGCTCCAGTTCAACCGCGACTTCGAAGCCCGTTTTCATCAGCCACCTGAGCAGTTCGCCGCGCTCGCCTACGACGCCATGAACGCGCTGCTCGACTCCATCTGTAAGGCCGGCCTGAATCGGGTCCGCATTCAGGACGCCCTCGACGATATCCGCCAATACGACGGTGTCACAGGCCACATGATCTTCGATCCCAACCAAAAGAACGTCTCGCCCATGTCCATCGGCACGGTCCACAACGGCGCCATCACCTATCGGCTTGCCCCCATGGCGAAGCCGCCCGCGGCAGCGCAAGCCGCTTCTAGCGAGGCCCCCTTGAAGCAATCCACGCCTGCGCCCATTCCTTACGCGCGCGTGGGCGATGATGGCGTCAATTACTTCGGCCCGGCCCAGCCCAATATTCCACGTGGCGCAGTCCGCGTCGTACTCTTCGGTCCCAAAGCCGAAATCGTGGCGGAGTCCGCCGCGATCAAGAATCAACTGGCGCGCGCCAGCCGCGAGGGCCGGCCCTGGACCCTCGTCCCCATCGACAGCGCCCAGAACTGGGGCGTTGCGGCCACCCAACTGGTGCACGCATTGTTGAACCTCCACGCGCTCGCCATCATTGCCCTTGACCGTAACGCCGCGCATCTGTCGGAACAGTTAGCACTCAAGACCTTTGTCCCGGTGGTCGCCTTGTGCAACGACAAGACTCTCACTTCGGCGAATATTCCCTGGATCTTTCGCCTCCCTGCCGGAGCCCCGCCCGCATCCGCCCTTCGCCTCCTTGAAGATGCCGAAAAGCGCGGTGGACCCAACCCGCAACGAGTCAGAGCGGTTCTCGCCTCCGGAACCTCCATCGACGGACAAGCCTTTCTTCCCACCGGGGATCCGCGGGAGCGGTAGGGCTCAGCTTTTCAAGAGGGAAGCCATACTGCGCGGCCCGCCGTCCCTCGCATCGTCAGCTTCGCAGTGCTTTACCCCTCGGGGACGACTGCGGATCTGACCGCAGAGGCGCGCGCCGCCCTTGACGGTCCCCGCGTTGCTCACGGTGCCGCCTTCGGCCGGCGCCCTCAAGAGCACCGAAGCGCCTGGCGCCACAAAAGCCACGATTGTTTACTTGGCCAAGGGTTCCGGGCCGCCTTTCGGCTTGCCTCTCTGTTGCGCCGCGTGAAGCTCGTTGAAGATCGAATTTTGGCCGGCCTCGTTCAGGCTCTTGGTCTTGGCAAACTCCGCCTGCGCCTCAGTCCGCTTCCCCATCGCCAGGTAAAGCCTGCCCAACCGCCAGTGCACGTTTACGTCGTTGGGCGCCAGCTTGGCGGCAAGCTGCAACTGCCGCAGCGCCTCCTCCCGGTGGCCCGTATTCGAGTACAGGATGCCCAGATCCAGATGCGCTTGCGACAATCCAGGGTCCAGTCGAACCGCCTTCTCCAGCAAAGGCAGCGCAGCCGACGACTGGTTCAGCTGCAGGTAGCAATCGGCCAGGAACGCCATTGCCTTGGCTTCATCGGGTACATTCTTCAGTTCCGCCTTGAACTCCTGCACCGCCTCCGGAAGCTTGTTCTGGCCCCACAGCAGATAGGCCAGCCCGAAGTGCGCATACGGCAAGCGGGGATTGGCCTGGACCGCCGCACGGAATTCCTGTGTGGCTCCGGCCGTATTCTTCATCTCGTCGTAGGCTTCGCCGGCCAGCATGTCTGCTTCCGCCGAGTTGGGATTCAATTCCAGGATCTGGTGATACGTATCCAGCACGCACTGGTATTGCTTGGTCCACATGCAGCTTTCCGCCAGCAAAAAGCGGAAAGGAAGATTCCTCGGGTCGCTCGCGGTTGCCTTGCTCAGATAAGGAACCGCCTGCGCATATTCGCCCAGGGCGTAGTGTGCCAAACCTATCAGTGTCACCAACTGCAACGCTTCAGCAGAGGATGCGGGCTGGCTCTTTAGCAGCGGAGAAAAGGTCTCAATCGCCGCCTTCATCTGCCCTGACTTGAAGAGTGCAAGACCCAGGTCAAGGCCTACACCCGGCATCTCCGGATTCAGCACCAGCGCCTTCCGGTAATAAGGCACCGCCGCTTGGTAATGTGTTTGCAGCGCCTCCAGCAAGCCTATGTGAGCGTCTGCTTCCGCATCGTTCGGATTCGCTTGGAGGACAGCGCGCCATGCGGCTTCGGCCCGCGCATATTGCTTCTGCTGTTCCAGCGCGAGCGCCCTCTCTCGTTGCTGGCCGGGCGCAGGCGGCTTTTGAGCCATGCCGCTGGCCATCGCGATCCAAAGTAGCGCCACCCCCAATAATCCCTGTCTTACGGCCGCCTTCACGTTCGCCCTCCTTCCGCATTTTCGCTCCCACTACCACCTCCGCACAACTCTCGGCGGGCCTGCATGAGCCGAAAAACAAAGAGGGCGCGGCTAACTTGCGTTGCCGCGCCCCCGTTCGGAAAGGTTACAAGTTTTAGAACATGAACTTTCCGCCGAACTCCAGATCTCTCGGAGCCCAGTCGCTGGTCACCTGACCAAAGGCTGTATCGACCAACCCGGTATCGATACCGGTATAGTCGACGTGGTTGAAGGTGTTGAAGGACTCGAACCGCAGTTGGAACCTCGGCCCTGTCTCGGTCCGTGTCAGGAAGATGTTCTTATACAGGGACATGTTCCAGTTGACAAAGCCTGGCCCCAGCATCGCATCCTTTCTGGAATTGCCGAAGCCGTTCGTGAGGCCACCCGCCCACGGAGCAAGCGGAGCAGCAAAAGAGCTCTTGCTGAACCATGCCTGTTGTGTCTTTGGGTAGCTAATCGGGCCCACAAGCTGTGCGCGGTTGGTCGTTTGGCCGCCCAAGCCCAGCGTGTCCGCACCGTTATAGTTGACCGGTACCGGTAGGCCGCTATGCGCCGAAGTGATGCCGGAGAGCGTCCAGCCGCCCAGCGCCTCGCGCTCCAGAAGTGTTCCGGTCCTCTGGAAGAAGGGCAGGGTGTAGACGTAAGTCATGTTGAAGATGTGCCGCTGATCGTACCCTGTATCCGAGCCGTAATCGTAGTGCGGATCGAACGGATCGGAGAGAGTAGTCAGATCGTTTGCAACATAGTCGAGGAGGTGAGAGTAGGTGTACGCAAACGTCATCGCAAGTCCATGGATGTTCTCCATGCGCAGCGATGCCTGCAGGGAGTTATAGTTCACGCTGGTCGTATTCTGCGTCTGGCCCATGTTGGCATAGCCAGGGAAGATACGGGCGAGGTTTGCATTCAACTTACCGGTCGCAACCTCCTGGCGCGTGTCATACATGGTTCCCGGGTTGCCGGAGCCATTGGTGATAGGCAGCGTATTGATGCCCATGATGTTGTTCTGGTCCCACCCGTCAGAGCCAACGTACTGCATCCCCATGATGACCGAGGGCGCAAGTTGGTGCTGGATGCCCAGGCTGTAGTCCACAGTGCCCGGGTGTGGGTAGTGGTAATTGAGCGTCGTCAGATTCGAAGGGAAGGTCTGCGACGTGGTTTGTCCGGTCAAGCTGCTGGTGTGCGGATCGGAGAAGTAAACATCGTTCGCCGAAGGCTGGAAGGCGAAGGGCGGATTCAAGGCCGCGCCGTACACGTCGTTGCCCTGGATGCGCTCAAAGAAGACGCCCGCGCCGCCACGGATAACAGTCGTTCCGTCTCCGTTCACGTCGTAGTCGAAGCCGAGCCGCGGCTCAATCGTGAAGTAGTCGTTGGCGACGTTATATTTGGTCCAGCCGTCTACACCCGCTTCCTTGATGCCGTTCAGATAGAACTGCTCTCCGTTGGTGTTGCAGCGCAGAGTGTTGCAGCTGAACGTCGTCAGATCCGCCGGATTGAGGGTGCCGGCTGCGGTCATCGGATCGCCAAGCGCGTAGTTGTAGTCGGATGGAATGAAGTTGCTCCACATGTTGTACCGCTCATGTGTGCGGGGCATGGCATCCCAGCGAAGTCCCAGGTTCAGAACCATCTTCGCGGTGGCATGCCAATCGTCGTTGCCATAGATGAAGAAGTTGTTGTTCACCCAATGCTTCGGCGTCAGCGTCTGCAACTGGGTAAAGTTGTCGGCAAGGCCGAGCATGTAGTTGATCCAGTCATCATGGCTGAAGTCACTATTCGAGAAGCTGGCGGTTCCTTGGGTGTTTGACTGTAGCTGTTGGTTCTTGTAGTCGTGCAGCACGCCGATGCCGAACTTCAGCTGGTGATGGCCACGGATGTAGGAGACGTCGTCACGCCATTCGTACCCTTCGTAGCCGTTTTTCCACGGGTAGTAGGACTCGTTCCAGCTTGCGCCCACCGGCGCTCCGTTCAGGTTGACCGCCGGCATGCCACCGCTGGCGTTGTCATTCACCGGGAAGAAGGTCTTTCCCGCCCATCCGGCGGGGAGTTTGTACTGTGCCGCGCCCTGGCCGACTGGCAGCAGCGTAATCTTATTGCCGCTGTAGTCGATCGAAGTTTCGTTCAGCAGGTTCGGAGTGTAGGTCTGCGTCAGCGTGATCACGACGGAGTAGGCCGGGTTGGTAAACGAGCTTCCGACCGTCGGGTAGCTGCCGGTCCACAACGGCGGGTAGTACGTCTGCGCCACCGCGTCATGGATAAAGTGGCCCATCAGTTGGAACTTGCTGTTGATGGTATGGTCGATGCGCACCAGATCCTCGCGGACGTAGGTGGGTTGAGGAATGGAGGTAACAAATTGGTAGCCATTGGCTACGTTCGCCTTCGGGAAGGCGCCCGAATTCGCTTGCATGACCGCGTTCTGGTCGATCATGTTTGCCGGAATCACGTACTGCCCAGCCGCGTTGGTCGGGAAGGCCTGGCCCGGGTGCAGGCCGTCGCCCTGCTCCATCGCCGTATACGCTGCGTTGTTGGGCAGGTCAGGAACGATGGGGGCTTGCTTGTCTCCCGTCACCAGTGAGTAATCGAGCGGCTGCCCGGCTGTCGGGAAGTTGGTCGTCAACGGAACGTTGTAGAACGAGGGGTTGCTGCCCTGGATCAGGCGCCGCCATTCCTCGTTGAGGAAAAAGAAGGTCCGCTTCCTGTCGGTGTTATAAACATGCGGGATAAACACGGGGCCGCCAAGGTTGAAGCCAGGCTCGTTCAAATCAAACTTCGGCCGCCGGTTGTGCCCCTGCTTGTTGAAATAGTCGTTGGCGTTGTAGGCCGTGTTCCGGTTGAAGTAGTACACCTCGCCGTGATAGTGGCTGGTTCCGGACTTGATAACCATGGTGATCGTTCCGCCGGAGCCGATGCCGTAGTCGGGGCTGTAGTTGCTGGAAAGTGTCCGGAATTCGGCAATTGCGTCCTGCGAAGGCAGAAGCATAAAGCAGCCGCCGCAACCGCGGTCGTTGATCTCACCGCCGTCGATCAAATAGACGTTGTGAGTGGTTCTGGCGCCGTTGAAGCTCAAGCCGTTTGCCGTGCTCAATGCATTGACGCCGCCGAACGATGGAAGAGTCTGAGAAACGCCTGTGCCGAGAGCCGCAAGTTGAACGATGTTCCGGCCGTTCGTGGCCAGGTTTTCTACCTGCTGCGAGCTGATCAGTGTGCTCACTTCGGCGGTTTGCGTCTGCACCTGCAACGCCTGGGCGGCGACGGTGACCGTCTGTCCCGTGCTGCCGACATTGAGCTTGGCGTCTTCCTCAAGGGCCGTGGCCACGCTCACCACGATGCCCGTCCTTGTGAACTTCGCAAAGTTGGGTGCTGTGACCGTCATGGTAAAGGTGCCGATGCCAAGGTTGGCAAGGCGGTAAGCGCCCACCGAGTTGGATATGGTCGTTCTCGTCACGCCCGTAGCGGTATCCGTGAAAGAAACCGTGGCGTTAGGAATCACGGCACCGGTCGAGTCGGTAATTGTACCGGCAATCGAGGAGTTTGCTTGGCCGTGGGCCAAGGGACTGAAAACGGCCAGCACCGCGGCAATCGCGGCGCACGCTGCAAGGCGTTTCCATGGCGATCTCTTCACAGTTTCACTTGCGAAACTGTGAATCAATCCTTTGAAAAGATACATAGTTTGCCTCCTGGCAAATAGTTGTTTGCCCGCACAACGCATCGCGCCCTGCGGTCGGCGAAGTTCCACCACCACAGGACGACACGACATGAGGGAATGCCAACTTGCGGAGTCTGTCTGGCTGACAAACTCCCTCAACTCGCAACAACAAAGATGTTCAGATGCCCGAAAGGAAGTCCGTTTGTCTCTTACTTTTTTTCGCAGACCCAGGCATAAAACCCCTTACAACAACAAAACAATCGTTTTATTATGTGCTTCGGTTGGAATCCGGATATAGTGGTAACCGCTTTCTCTATATCCGAGCCACTTTGTTATAGCTCCAACCAGGGTTGTACTTTCTTACATCTACAAGGTTGTACTCGTTTGCCGGAATACTTGTCAAGATTTTTTTTCATCAACTGTTCAAATTTGGGATTTTCCAGCTAAATATCTCATAATAAAAGCGTTAAATGGATCCAGGTGGCGGCGTCCGAATCCCTGCCTCGCGCTCGGGATCGAAGGCCACCTTCAAAAGATAAAGCCGTTTACCTGGGATCGCGAGGCCATCGGAAAACCCGCGAATCAAGAGCTATCTTGAAGAGTAAAACACTTTACCATGGATCATCAACCCCTCCAAAAGTAGCGGCAGACCGCAGTTCCTCCCCATTGTTTGCCTCAAATTCTCCCCCTGCGGCTCAACCAAAAGTTTGAGATTTACAGCCCGCGCAAGAGATTGAATTCGATGGAAGTAATCGTTTACTGCTCCGCGCTTCTCCGATGTCTATGCGCGCCATCGGCACTTCTCGAATCACCATGAATTCCCGCTCTCCGTTTGCGGCCTGCCGTCGAGCCGTCGCAATACCAATGATGCACTTTCCCAAGTTGCGATACTCCAGCCGCGCAGCGCCACGGTGCGCCCCCTCGCCCAGGATGAAACAGGTCACCTTCTCCCGGCTCGCCTCGGCCTGTCGTCTCCAGAGCCCTTTGACAGCGGCGATTCTTACCCAAAATGCCACGGAAGTAAATCGGCTTTGCGCCCAACCGTTCCCCCCGCAAGGTATCCTAAGGCCATGGATCCCTTTGATCTCTCCGGCCGGTGCGCGGTCGTCATCGGTGGGACCTCGGGACTGGGTAAAGCGATTTCGCTCGGCTTGGCCGCCGCCAACGCCGACGTGCTCGCCGTCTCCCGCCGGGCGGAGGAGGTAGACGTCGTCGCCCACGAGATCGAAGCGCTAGGCAGAAGAACCTTGCGCCTCCAGGCCGATGTGAGCAATCGCGCATCCCTGGAGCGCCTGCATGACAATGTCCTTTCCACCTTCGGCCGCGTCGACATCCTCGTAAACTCCGCGGGCATCACCCGCCAAAAGCCGGCTCTCGATTGCCCCGAGGAGTTGTGGTCGCGTATTTTGGATGTCAACCTGACCGGTACGCTGCGGGCGTGCCAGATCTTCGCGAAATCCATGCTCACCCAAAAGCGCGGGGCCATCATTAATATCGCGTCACTGGCTACGTTTGTGGCCTTCCGCAACGTGGCCGCTTATGGAGCGAGCAAAGCCGCCGTTGGAGCCCTCACCAAATCACTGGCTGTAGAATGGGCGCACCATGGAGTGCGCGTGAATGCCATCGCGCCCGGCATCTTTCCCACCGCCTTGAACGAAAACCTCATCCACGGCACCGCGCGCGGAAAGGAAATGCTCTTGCGGACCCCGATGGGCCGCTACGGGAATCCGGACGAGCTCGCCGGGGCGGCTATTTTCCTGGCCTCCGACGCCGCCTCCTTTGTCACCGGGCAGATTCTTGCGGTCGATGGAGGCTATCTGGCGAGCGGCGTCAACTCCTGACGGCGCAGCCGCCCGACGACCCGCTAACCGAACACTATTATGGTTGCGCTACACGAAGAGTAAGAAATCTAATTCGCTGAGTGGTGATCGCATGGTTCCGCAATTCCGCTTTTCTTCCCAATCACCGCGCCCTGCCGCGTGGACAACTTTCCTAGCTCTGGCGATCTTTGCGCTGGCCCCACTTTCTGCGCGCGCCCAGAGGCCGGCTGCGCCACCTCACCCACGCTTCCACGTCCCGCTTGCGCTGTCCACCGCGCCCGCCAAAGGACCGGGCTACCCCGCATGGCTGGCCTATCTGCCCGTCAATCCCTCACTCGTCTTCGGCGCGCAGAACCAGATTCCCGACACGGTGGAGACCCTCGGCCAGAATGTGCTGGAGAAATCCGCTACGCATGAGCTCACCCTGGGCTGGCGCGGCATGTTGAATCGCGTGCCGCGTGTTGTGGAGACCGCGCAGCCCGCAGTCCCCGCTCCCGGCGAGAGTATCGTGGTTCTCGGAACCCAGGCCGAAGTGCGCGCCTGGCGTCCCGCGCTGGCCGCAGGCGCGGCGCTGGGGCCCGATGCCTACCGTCTCGATCGCGCGGGCAATGTCCTGCTCATCGAGGGTGGCGACCCGCGCGGCGTCCTCTACGGTGCCTTCGCGCTTCTCCGCGATATTGGAGAGCAACATTCCCTGCGCACTCTGGACGTCACCTCGCGTCCCTGGGCCGTGGTGCGCTGGACCAACGAGTGGGACAACATGAACGGCACCATCGAACACGAGTTCGCCGGGCCTTCCATCTTTTTTCAGCACAACCACATTCGCGCCGATCTCACCCGCGCCGCTGCCTACGCACGCCTGCTGGCCTCGGTGGGCATTGACGGCTGCACCGTCGACAACGTGAACGCCAATCCTCACATCCTGCTGCCCGGCAACATCAAAGGCCTGGCGCGTATCGCCGACGCTTTTCGTCCCTACGGCGTCCGCCTCTCCATCGCCGTCAATCTCACCAGCCCTGAAACCATCGGCGGCCTCGACACCTACGATCCCGGCAACCCCAAGGTCATCGCCTGGTGGCACAACATCATCGAAGAGATCTACCAGCAAATTCCCGATTTTGGCGGCATCGTCGTCAAGGCTGACTCCGAGGGCCAGCCGGGCCCCTCAAAATACGGCCGCTCTCCCGCCATCGCCGCCAACATGCTGGCCCACGACCTGGCCCTGCATGGCGGATTCCTTCTCTATCGCGCCTTCGTCTACAACAACCACCTCAACTGGAACGATCCCAAAGCCGACCGCGCCCGCGCCGCCTACGACATCTTTCATCCCCTCGACGGCCACTTCGCCTCCAACGTCATTGTCCAGATCAAGTACGGTCCCATCGACTTTCAAGTCCGCGAGCCGGCCCAGCCCCTCTTTGCAGGACTGCACCACACCAACGAGGCCATTGAACTGGAAGTCGCACAGGAGTACACCGGCCAACAGCGCCAACTGGTCTATCTTGCGCCCCTCTGGAAGACCATCCTTGACACCGACATGCGGGCAGCCGCAAGCGCGCCGCCGCTGCCGGTCCGCAATCTGATCTCCGGCCGCTCTCTCCCCGGCTTTCACCACACCCTGGGTGGCTTTGTGGGCGTCGCCAATGTGGGCACGGACCGCTGGCTTGGCAATCCCCTTTCACTTCTGAACCTTTACGCCTTCGGCAGGCTGGCCTGGAACCCCACTCTCACCTCCGCCGCCATCTCCGACCAGTGGACGCGCCTCACGCTGGGCAACAACCCCACCGTGCGCGCCATCGTCAACAAGCTCCAGATGAACTCCTGGCACATTTACGAGAGCTACACCGGCCCGCTCGGACTCGGCTCGCTCACTGACATCACCGGCGCCCACTACGGTCCCGACCCGCAATCGGCCGAGAATAACGGCTGGGGCCAGTGGATTCGCGCCACCCACCAGGGCGTGGGCATGGATCGCACCGTCGCCACCGGTACCGGCTACATCGGCCAATATCCGCCGCGCATGGCCGCAATGTACGAATCGCTCAAGACCTGCCCGGACAACCTGCTCCTCTTCATGCATCACGTCCCCTATTCCTACCGCCTCCACAATGGCCAAACCGTCATCCAGTACATCTACAACACGCACTACTGGGGCGCAAAGGCTGCGGCGGCACAAGTCCCGGCATGGGAATCGCTGCATGGCATGGTCCCCGATGACATCTATAGCGAGGTCCTGAAGCGGCTCGAGTATCAGGCCGGCGCGGCCATCGTCTGGCGCGACGCCATCACGCGTTACTTCGCGCGCATGTCCGGGATTCCCGACGCCCTCGGTCGCGTGGGCCATTATCCCAACCGCTTCGCGGCTACCAGCCTGACCCTCAACAGCTACACCCCAGTCGCCATTCATCCCTGGGAAACAGCCATGGGCGGCAAGGCCATCGAGTGCCTCGGCAAACCCTCCTGCTCGGCATCTCTGGTGTGGAACAAACCATCGGGTTGGTACAACATTGTCGTGCAATACTACGACAACTTCTGGGGCGTCTCCCACTTCACGCTGCAGATCAACGGCCACACCATTGACGCATGGGCCGCCGACGCTCAACTGCCAGGATTCATGATCAACGGTGACAACTCCACCCGGATCACCGTATCCAACGTCGCGCTCCATCAGGGCGACAAGTTGAAGCTTATCGGCGTCCCCAACGGCCGCGAGCCTGCGCCCGTCGATTACATTCGCATCACCCCGGCCGCGCCCAGCCCCGCGCATCCGAAACCTTAAGCTCGAAGGGAAATCGCACGTTCATGACGGATTCCAGGATTATCGACGCAAAGGTGATCGTCACCTGTCCGGCGCGGAACTTTGTCACCCTCAAAATCACCACCGACGACGGTCTGCACGGCCTCGGCGACGCCACCCTGAACGGCCGCGAGCTGGCCGTTGCCGCCTATCTCCGCGACCATCTCGTTCCCTGCCTCATCGGCCGCGACTCGGACCGCATCGAGGACACCTGGCAGTACCTCTATCGCGGTCCCTACTGGCGGCGCGGTCCGGTTACCATGGCTGCCATCGCCGCCGTGGATGTGGCCCTCTGGGATCTGAAAGCCAAGCGCGCCGGGATGCCTCTCTATCAGCTTCTAGGCGGACGCTGCCGCGAGGGCGTCACCGTCTACACGCATGCCAACGGCCACTCCATCAACGACCTTCTCGATTCCGTCGCCCACCATATGGAGCTGGGTTATAAGGCCATCCGCGTGCAGGCCGCCGTCCCCGGCGTTCCCGACGTCTATGGCGTCCCGCACGGCAACAAGCCCTATGAGCCCGCCGATGGCAGCCTGCCCCGCGAAGAGTCCTGGTCCACGCCCAAATACATGCGCTTCCTGCCCGAGATGATGGAGGCCGTGCGCACCCGCTTCGGCTTTGACCTGGCGCTGCTCCACGACGCCCACCACCGCCTCGCGCCCATTGAGGCCGCGGCCCTCGGCAAGAGTCTGGAAGACTTCCGCCTCTTCTGGCTTGAAGACGCCACGCCGGCTGAGAATCAGGAAGCCTTCCGCCTCATCCGCCAGCACACCACCACGCCCCTGGCCGTGGGCGAGGTCTTCAACTCCATCTTCGATTGCCAGCGCCTTATCGCCGAGCAGCTCATCGATTACGTCCGCACCTCGATCGTCCACGCCGGCGGCATCACTCACCTGCGCCGCATCGCCGGCTTCGCCGATCTCTACGGCGTCCGCACCGGCTGCCATGGAGCCACCGATCTGTCACCGGTCTGCATGGGTGCCGCGCTCCACTTCGACCTCAGCATTCCCAACTTCGGCATTCAGGAGCACATGCCGCACGCGCCGCTCACTGACGAGGTCTTTCCCCATGCCTAT
>JAKABE010000116.1 GCA_021801945.1 Acidobacteriota bacterium | reverse complement strand
CATGCCGGGCGTCCATACGGTTGCATCCTTGCTGAAGCGCTGGTTGCGGGGAACGCATCAGGGCTCGGTCACCGCTACACATCTGGATGCGTACCTGGACGAGTTCGCATTGCGCTTCAACCGCCGATAATCGCGCCGCCGGGGAATGCTTTTCTATCGGTCGCTGGAGAACGCCGTGGTCACGAAACCTACGCGTTACCGACCCTCAAGAGCAGTCCCGTGTCAAGGGCGGCGTAAAAGGGAACCAGTGGGGTGGAGGAAAAGGGAGCCAGTAGTAAGCGATGATCTGGTTTTTCGGGGGAGGAGGGGCGCCGGAGCGTAGCGAAGGCGGCCCTCCTCCCCCGAGGCGCGTGCGGGAGGGGGTCAGGCGCGTTTGCGGCGGCTTTGCTTGAGGCGGTAGGAGTCGGCGTTCATCTCGAGGATGTGGAGGTGGTGGGTGATGCGATCGAGCAGGGCGCCGGTGAGCCGCTCGGAGCCGAAGATCTCGGTCCACTCGTCGAACGGCAGATTGCTGGTGATCAGCGTTGAGGCGCGCTCGTAGCGCTGGCTGATGGTCTCGAAGAGCAGCTCGGCGCCGGTTTTCGACAGCGGCACATAGCCGGGTTCGTCGATGATCAGCAGTTCATGGGCGGCGATCTGCTTCTGGAAGCGGCGCAGATATTTTTCGTCGCGCGCTTCGATCAGTTCGCCGACCAGGGCGGCGGCGGTGAGAAAACGGAGGCGGTGGCCTCGCTGGCAGGCGGCCAGGCCCAGAGCGAGCGCGATGTGGGTCTTGCCCGTCCCGCTGTTGCCGAGCAGCAGGATGTTCTCCTTGCGGTCGAGATACTCTGAGCGCGCCAACTCCAGCACCAGGGTCTTGTTCAGCGCCGGGATGGCCAGGAAGTCGAAGCTGTCGAGGCTCTTTACAACCGGGAGCTTCGCCTGCCGGATACGGCGCTCCGTAGCGCGGCGATCGCGATCCAGTAACTCCAGTTCAGTCAGCCGCAGCAGATACTGCGGGAAGGTGGACTTCTCCTGGGCGCAGGTGCGAGCCAGCTTGTCGTACTCGCGCAGCATGGTGGGTAGCCGCAGAGCCTTCAGCTGATGTTCGAGCAGAACCTGCGGCGTGTCGGCAGTGGTTGAGCTCATAGCATCGCCTCCAGCGTGGGAGGCTCAGCCGCGGGCAACGACAGCAGGCTCATGTACTCTGCGGCACGCGTAGTGCGCACCTGGGCCAGCGGCAGATGCGGCCAGTTGGCCATATCCAGCCGTGGCGGCCTGAGCTCGATCCGGCACAGCAGCAGATGCCTGACGGCGTCGAAGCTGACCGCGCCTAACGCAAGCGCCTGCTCGACAGCAGCCGTGACCTCTTCGAACGCGAAGTGTTCGATCAGCCGCAAGACCTGGATGTACTCCCGCGCGGCGTGTTTAAGGTGTACTCCAGCATCTTGCTCACCGTCTTGCGCGCCAGACCGAACTCCCGCGCCGCCGCCCGCCGGCTCATCCCCTCCACCAACACCGCCCGCCGCACTCTCGCGTATAGCTCCACCGTCTTCATCCCTCCGGTATCCCACAGAAAATAAGCATCCTATGAGATCCGAACCGCTCTCGGAACCCAATTAAGAACCTGCTTGTCTGTGAAACTGCAATCTGGCGGGGTGGTCTACTTTTACTCCGCCACGAACCGGCGCTCACGCGCCGCTTCGTGGTCTATTTTTGCTCCGCCGCGTACATTAAGGCAGCTACCCCACTTATTTCGAGTTTGGGCATAGTTAAACCGATCAGGCAGACATATACCCTCTCCCGCTTTTCCGCTACGTTCCAGATTGTGAAGGTGTTATGCGTGGCCAGAATGGACAGAAGTACTCATTCGGCCGGCAGTTTTGCCGTATTTAAAGTCCGCTGCGTCTGCCGATTTCGCCATCCGGGCTTGGGCCGCTTCCATCATACTGCCTGGAGACGCACACAGCGCGGCTGGATTGCATTTGCCGACGCCAGAGCTGTCAGCCACCCTTCGGCTTTCCGCTCCGCATGTGAGAGACTGGAGGTGCGACACTCTCCGGCGCGGCTTGCTTGCGCGTCTATCTTCAGCGCCGCCTTCCGCCATTGCCATCGGGGCACAGAGCAGCCGTTTGCGGCGCCTCACCGCAGCGGACTGCGGCTGCGCGCGCGATCCGGAGCAATCTCATCATCAGGACTCGGAACCACAATGCTCAGCGTCAGCAACATCACGATGCGCTACGGCTCGAAGGTGCTCTTCGAAGACGTAACCACGACCTTTGTCCCTGGCCGCCGCTACGGTCTCACCGGCCCCAACGGCGCCGGCAAGTCCACATTTATGAAGATACTGGCCGGCGAACTGGAGCCGCAACAGGGCTCCGTGGTTCGCCCGCGCAAGTGCGGCGTGCTGCGCCAAGACCAATTCGCCTTTGACGCCTATCGCGTGATCGACACCGTCATCATGGGCAACAAGGCGCTATGGGCCGCTCTGGAAGAGCGCGATCGCATCTACGCCAAACCAGAAATGACCGACGAGGACGGCATGAGGCTGGGCGAGCTCGAAGGCGTCATTGGCGACGAGGACGGCTACACAGCCGAGGCCGCCGCGGCAGTTTTGCTCGACGGCCTGGACATTCCCGAGCCGCTGCACGAACGCAAGATGGCCGAACTGCAAGGTGGCCAGAAGGTGCGCGTGCTGCTGGCGCAGGCCCTCTTCGGCAAGCCCGAGGCGCTACTTCTGGACGAGCCCACTAACTACCTGGATCTCGACTCCATCCACTGGCTGCAGGACTTCCTGGTGAACTACGACGGCGTACTCATCACTATCTCCCACGATCGACACTTCCTGAACAGTGTAACCACGCACACCGCCGACATCGATTACCAGACCATCATCACCTACACCGGCGGCTATGACGATATGGTCCTGGCGAAGACCCAGGTTCGTGCGCGCCTGGAGGCCGAAAACGCGCAGCGCGAAAAGAAGATCGCACAACTCAACGAGTTCATCGCGCGGTTTGCCGCCGGTACACGCTCCTCGCAGGTCACCAGCCGCCGCAAGGAGGTCGAACGCCTGCAGACTAACGATCTGGCCCGGTCCAACATCCAGCGCCCGTACATCCGCTTCGACCAGGTGCGCCCCAGCGGAAAGCATGTTCTGGAGTTCAAGGAGTTAACGAAGTTTTACGGGAATCTATCGGTAATCAAAGGCTTTACGGCCAACATATTGCGCAGCGAAAAGATCTGCTTGATGGGCCGCAACGGGGCCGGCAAAACCACGCTGCTCAAAAGCCTGCTGGCCAACTATCCAGGGCTCTCCGATCCGGACTTCACGCTCGATTCCGGCTCAGTCGTCTGGGGCCACGAAGCACAGATCGGTTACTTCCCTCAGGACGTGGGCTCGACCATTGCACACGGGCTCACCGTGGCCGAGTGGCTGCACGGCTGGAAACCCGAGGCGCACGTCGAGGATATTCGCGGGATTCTGGGCCAGATGCTCTTCAGCGGCGAAGAAGGCTCAAAGCCCACCGCGGCCCTGAGCGGCGGCGAGCAGGCGCGGCTCGCATTCTGCAAACTGATCCTCACCAAGCCCAACATCCTCATCTTCGACGAACCCACGAATCACCTTGACCTCGAAGCCATTAACGCGCTGAACATCGCCCTGCAACGGTACGAGGGCACGGTTCTATTGGTCACACACGATCACGACCTGATCGACGAAGTGGCAACGCGTTTGTGGGTCTTCCACGAGGGCGAGATCGAGGACTTCCAGGGCCCCTATGCGGAGTGGAAGGGCAAACACAATTACGCCTGCCGCCGCGAGCAGGAGACCATCACAAGCGCAAGCAATCCGGCCGGCAGTTGGGCTTTGGCGACTGTCATCTTCCCATCGCCGGCATCCAAACTGCTACCCTAAAAACATGAAATTCGGGGTTCTAGTCTTTCCCGGTTCCAACTGCGACCACGACACCTTCCACGTGATCGCCGAGATCGCGCATCGGCCGGTCACTTTTCTCTGGCACGACTCGGAGGATTTGGCCGGAGTGGATGCGGTTCTGGTCCCCGGCGGATTTGCCTACGGCGACTACCTGCGTACGGGCGCCATTGCACGCTTTTCCCCGGTCATGCAATCGGTAAAGAAGTTCGCCGCTGACGGGGGGCTGGTGCTGGGGATCTGCAACGGCTTTCAGATTCTTACGGAGTCTGGTCTGCTGCCGGGTGCGCTGATGCGTAACGCCGGTCTCAAATACATCTGCAAACCAGTGCATCTGCGCGTGGAAACCGTGAACAGCACCTTTACCCACGGTCTGGCCAAAGGCGAGGTTTTGGAGATGCCCATCGGACACATGGAGGGCAATTACTTCTGCACGCCTGAGGTGCTCCACCGCCTGGAGGCCGAAGACCGCATCGCCTTCCGCTACTCCACGCCATCGGGAGAAATCACACCGGAGGCCAATCCCAATGGCTCGCTTAGCAATATCGCCGGCATTTTGAATGAAGGGCGCAATGTCTTGGGGATGATGCCTCATCCTGACCGTTCGAGCGAGGCGCTGCTGGGCTCGGCCGACGGCTGGAAGATCTTTGCGTCGATGGTGAACGCTCTGGCTGCGAACAACAGCGGTTCGCCAATTTCTCCTGCTCAGTCCTTCATTCGCTAAGGTATTTTTTATATTCTCCAGCGCAGAAACCCGTCTCCACGAATCCTGCCTGAGAAAATGCCGCCCGAATGCCAAAAGCTGCTATCGCTCAAAATCTGAGTCCGATGGTGGGATGAGAGCTATTGCCTCTGATTTTGATAGGAACCTTTGCGCCAGCTCCACCTTTGGCAAAGAAGGGGTCTGCCGGCTTGAGAAGCCAGGATTTCCAGCCAGTGACCGTCTGCGAGATTTGGGCGTCGAGGCGGGCGTTGCCGGTGAATTCCAAGGTCTGGTTAGTGATGGAGTAGCTGCCCTGGAGCGCAACTTCGGCCCCGTGTATGCGGTAATTGAGGATCGGGAGAGTGATCTTGCCGTCGTCGAGGGTAAAGTCGCCGCGCATCTCTGAGGGCACGTTGGCTGCGGTGGCGGCGTGCTCGTTTCCGCTCTTGAAAGCGTCGCCTTCCTGCTTGGCCTTTTTCGGGCGCCCTTGGCCGCGGAGGCTGAGTTCGTCCACTTCGCTCTGAATTTTGGGATTGGGAAAATGGATGTCTTGGAGCTGGAAGCTGCCTTTGAGACGAAGGCGGCCAGCAACGTTCCGCGCACCGGGGGGTAGTTCGAAGCGGGTGTGGAAGCTGACCCTGCCTTTCATGAGGGGCTGTGGGCTCTTGTCGGCAAGGTACAGGAGATCCTGGATGTCCCCGCCATCCACAGTGATGCGGAGGCGGATGTCGCGGCCGTGGAAGTTGGGCGAGCGGATGATCTCGCCTTTGGCGAGGATGTGCGTATGGTTGAGCCAGGCATCGATGGGCTCCAGCCGGGTATCGCCGTTCACACCGTCAACGATGGCGTGAAATTTCGTGTTGAGGGCGAGGGAGTGGTTGGCGATGTCGAGGGAGAAATTGGGGGTGGTGGTTTCGCCGTCGACGATGATGTTGTCGAGTTGTCCCTGAAAGGCGCCGTTTGAAGCGAGCATGCCGCCGATACCTTTGATGGTGCTGAGGTCGGCATTGCGAAAGGAATATGTGCCGCGGACTTTGCTGTCTCCAGGGGAGTGGACATTGAAGGGGCCGAAGTATCCCGAGGAGTCGATGTTGCCGATGGGTTTGGGATTGACCAGGGTGGCGTGGAACTTCATCGGCTGCCCGGCGCCGACGGACCAGAGAAGCAGCTTGTGGATGACAAAGGTGAGCGGGATCTTGTTCGGCTTGTCATTTTCAATGACGAGGATGGCCTGGTCGGCGTCGATCTCGGCGACCTTGATCTTGATGGCGCCTTGCTTGCCCTCGCCAAAAGGAGGCATGTTCGCGCGCTGACCTTTCGGCGGGATGTGAATGGACAGGCCGCTGACCTGGACGTGGTGAACAACTAGAATCGTGCTGAAAAACTGACGCCAGCCCAGGACGCGGAAGGAAAAACTTTTGACCGCGATGAGGGGACCATTGATGGCGAGGTGGTGGGGAAAGATCCTGAGACCGGATCCGGAAACCCGCAAACCGCGGATGAGGGAAACCTGGAACTTGTCGAGTTGGACGCGGCTGTCGAAACGGCTGCTGAGGGTTTCGACCACTTTGGCTTTCAGGATGGGAGCGGCGTGATGGAGGAGGATGCCGCCGCCAATGAGGGCTACGATGATCAAGCAACCGAAGACGGAGACGATCCAGATCAGAATGCGGTAGAGTCTGCGCCTGGGCAGAAGATCGCTGACGGCTTTGAGTGTGTGCGGGGTACTCTCCGGAGCTGGTTGAGTCACTCGTCCACCTTGAGCGGCATGGATCTCCACAGACTGGCGATCGCCGATTGAGCCTCTACGACGAGTTAGAGATGAATTCCGGATAGGGGGCTGTACGGACCAGGAGCGAAATTTCGGTGTGTCGAGCAGAAAAAGGGCAATTGGCGAGTGGTCCGCGCTGAGTTCTACAGCCCCAACCCGCCATCGACGACCATAATCTGTCCGGTGATAAAGCTCGGTCCGGCAGCAAAAAAGAGCACCGCCTGGGCCACGTCGTCCACTGTACCGTTGCGGCTCATGGGTGTCTTGCCTGCAAAGCGTTCGGCTTCCTTTTCGTCCCTTGCGGCGTTGTCCTCCAGCTCAATCCATCCCGGCGCCACGCAGTTCACGCTGACGCCGGGCGCAAAGGCCTTAGCCATGGATTGCGTGAGCATGTGCAAGGCCGCCTTGGAAGCGCAGTAGTGTGCGTGGTCGGGCCAACCATGAATTCCTCCGAGCGAGCCGATGTTGACGATCCTTCCCCCCGTCGCGCGCAGATGGGCCAGAACCTCCCGCGCCACCAGGAACGGCCCCCGCGCGTTGGTCTCGAAGACCTCGTCCCATGCCTCCAAGCTCAGGTTCTCGATCCGGGCGAAGGAGAAGAGGGCCGCATTGTTCACGAGCACATCCAAGCGGCCAAAACCGCCGATTGTGGCAGCCACGGCCGCGCGCACTGAGGCCTCCGAGCGCACATCGCATTCCACGGCTAGCGCACGGCAGCCCAAGGCTTCCATCTGTCTTGTGGTCTGCACGGCCGCTTCGCTTGAGTTGCGGTAGGTGATTGCCACATCCGCCCCAGCCCTCGCCAGCGCCAGCGCGATGCCCCGGCCAATGCGCTGCGCGCCCCCGGTTACCAGCGCAGATTTACCGCGAAGAGGGTGGGTTAGCATCGGAAGGTTCCAAGTGCGACCGGAAAGGAGAGCGCAACGCAGCGCCTGGCGCGGCGTTCGCAGCCCTACCTCTGTTGCGTCTGAGACTGGCTGCCACCATTCTCGGCATCCCGCTGGGCCTGACTCGACGAGTTATCCTTAGCCGAGTTGGAAGGCTTGTCCTTTGATGGACTGGAACTCTGGCCCTTAGGCGGATTGACTTGCTTCCCCGCCCCCCCTGAGCCCTGACCGGAGTCCGCCGTGGCGGTGTGATCCTTGTAGGCCGAATACTCCGGCTGCGGAAGTTTCAGCCGGATCTTCATCGCCATCTTCGCCTTGTCAATCTTGTATACGCTTCCGTAAGTCTGATAGCCGTCGGCGATAATCTGCACGAGCACGGTGTCGCCGATGGGAATCACAGTGATCGTCGCCTTGCCGTCCTGGCCGGACTTCGTCTCCATGCCGCCTTGGTCTTTCCCATTTTTGAGGGGGTGAAAGATCACCGCAGCATTGGCAATGGGCGTACCGCTGTCATTACGCAACACAGTGACCGTGATGTTGGCAGTGGGCGGAGGAGCTTTGTACTTGCGGTAACGCCAACTACTGTCGCGAGCACTGGCGGCGAGGCAACTGATCGACAGGGCTATAACCACCCCGAGGACATAAAGACGGTTAGAAAAACGGCTCGACATCGAATCCATTCTAGCCCTTTGCAAGCCGCCGGTGAAGCCTTGCAGATAGCTCGTATGGTTCTCTCATTCCGGTACCGAAGAGAGAGTGGACGATTGTTCGGCTCAGACCGCAGCTTAATTGCTCCGATGTCAGCCCCCCGGGAGGGCCGCTCGCTTCCCTGAAGCGACCTCAGGCGCGTCGAGAACTCCCTTTGAATCTTTGAGCAACATGCCCCGATCCGCTGCGTAGCCGCCTGCAAGGGCCGATATAGCGCCATAAAAGAATATAATCTTAGCCGAGATAGCTCATATTTTGTCCATACGCCTCTTGACAAATGTGATGAACCTTCCCTATTGTTAGCAATTGGAAGGTAAGATTGCTAGCGACCGGCTACTTAGGCTGCTTGTCGGCGTTAGTGGCGCGTAGGGCGGCTCCCGACCGAGCGCTCCTTGAAGTTTTCTTGATTTCACTCAAAACCCCGCGGCCCGGGCCCAACCCGTACCGCGCGTGAAGGAGAAGAGAAGCAATGGCAGCAACATCCGTAACGACCACGTTCACTCCGCTCCACGACCGCATCCTCGTCCGCCGTCTGGAGGAGGCTGAAACCGTCCGTGGGGGGATCATCATCCCCGACACCGCCAAGGAAAAGCCCCAGGAGGGTGAAGTGATCTCCGTGGGCAAGGGCAAGTCCAACGACGAAGGCAAGGTCTTCCCGCTCGATGTAAAGGCCGGTGATCGCATCCTCTTCGGCAAGTACTCCGGAACCGAGATCAAAATCGACGGCGAGG
>JAKABE010000115.1 GCA_021801945.1 Acidobacteriota bacterium | reverse complement strand
CCAGAAGTATGGGATCAGCGCTCTGGGCTTACCGCGATTGCTGGGTCTGGGCAGCTATCAGACAGCCTGGACGATGCTGCGCAAGCTGCGCTCGGCTAGTAGTCACTGTACTAAGGCAGCTACCAAACTTGTCACGGCGATGCCAAGGGCTGCGGCAACAAGCGTGCACAGCGCTGTTCCGGCGCGGATTGAGCCGGGAACGTCGAGAGGAAAGAGAAATAGAATACCGGCGACCGCGCAGATGGAACCGGCCAGTGCCGCTTTTCCCCGTCCGGGAGGACCGTCCTGCAGATAAGGCTGCAGAACCACGGCGAAAACATGTGTCAAGGGCGGAGTAAAAGGAGACCACTGGGGCGGAGGAATAGGGCGGCATTGGTGAGCAAGAAGCTGTTGTTTCGGGGGAGGAGGGCCGCCTTCGCTACGCTCCGGCGCCCCTCGGGTAGCCTGCAAGAGGGGCTCTTCTTAAGGAAAAGCCCTCTTGGCCGCACGGTGCCGGGAAAGAGGGGAATCGAAAACTCTGTAGGGGCCGCAGTCTTGATTGCCGTTCTAGCTCTCGGCTCTGCAAAGCGCTCCAGCAAGGGCCATCAGCGGGATCTCTTCGAGCGGACGTCCCATCTACGGATCGGTCCAGCGGGCGAAATACTGTAGGCGTTTCTCCATATCATCCTTCGCGGAAGCGGGGGGTCCCTGGCTGCCAAGCGTGACCTGGATGCGCACAATATGTGCCTATGTGCCGGTCCTGGATTACAGGGCTAAGGTCTGGCCGCTAAAGTCTAGCCGCCGCGATCTGGCCTTCGATCCAGTGCGTTATCTACACTGGACGCTTATGTTGCTGGTCACAGGTGCTTCCGGCCGAATCGCCCGCCGTGCCGCCGCGCTGCTGATCGCACGAGGCCTTGAAATACGCCTGATGCCCCGGACTCCCGCCCAGGTTCCCATGCTGCGGGGTGCGCAAGTTGTTTTCGGCGACTTCACCGACACGACCTCGCACGACGCCGCCTTCGCCGGAATCTCTTCTGCCCTGATCGTCTCGGGCTCCGGTAGGCCGGGTGAGCGCGCCGAGCTGCATCGCAATACCTTTCGCGTAGCGGCCCGCGCCGGCGCTGCCCACGTTGTTTACCTGTCTCTTCAAGGTTCTTCGCCGCACGCCAACTATCCGAATTCCCGCGATCCCTTCACGAGCGAGCAGTATCTCGCAAAGACCGGGTCCCGCACACCGTTCTGCGCATCGCTCTTTACGTGGACACCTTTCTGGAGCGTTTCGATGCTGATGGGTAATGCGCGGCCCGGACGGCGCGACGGGGGGCGCCTTCATCTCGCGCGAGGATGCGGCACGTTCTGCCGCCGCCGCTCTGGCCCAGCCTCCAGGCGGAATTCTCGACGTCACCGGCCCGAAGCGATTCCTCGCGCCGATGTGGCTCGCCGCTTTTCTGCGCTTGCAGACCGACCGCTTCGCTACATTCCAGAATCCCCTGCTGCCGCACGCCACCGCCTTGCCGCCCAGGGCTTGGCTCCCTGGCAGGTCGATCTTGGAGCGGGCTGGTTTGAAGCCATTGCTGTCGGAGAACTCCTGCCCATCACCGACACAGTCAGCCGTCTCATGGGAACGGAGTCTCTCACCATGGAGAGCTATTTTGACGCCTTTCCTGAGCTCCTCAATCCTTTGCGGGGAGCAAATTGACGGCACAACCTTTCTTAGCGAAAGGTTCCGCCGCTTGAAAGGGAGCTATGCTCTCCTGAATGGCATTACTTCCAACTCAGCCAAGGAGCGCCTACTCCTCGATGCGGTAGCTGTACTCTTCGATCACCGGATTCGTGAGCACCTCGCGGGCGATACGCTCCACTTCGGTGCGTGCGGCGTTCCTGTCCAATTCGCTGTCGAGCGACAGCGTGAAGTATTTGCCCTGCCGAACCCCGGTAACCTCTGCGAATCCAATCTTGCGCAGGGCGTTATGGATGGTCTGCCCCTGAGGGTCGAGGACCGATTCTTTTAGCGTGACATAGACATGCGCCTTCATTATCCGCGATTATAGTATCTCTGGCAGTTGGCCCGCGACAGAGCAACTAGGGATCGGGGCATGACGGTCTCTTTATCCTCCCCTAACCCGAAGGAGAAGCAAAACGAGATGATCAACTACCTGGAACTGCCCGTCGGCGACCGCGCCCCTGAGGTCTTTCGCGCTGTCATCGAAATTCCTCTCGACGGAACGCAGAAATTCGAATACGACAAGCAGTTGCACGTCTTCAAGCTGGACCGGAACTTACACTCGCCGGTCCACTATCCGGGAGATTATGGCTTCATCCCCTCCACGCTCAGTGACGATGGCGACCCGTTGGACGTACTAGTGATGGTGCCCAGTCCCAGTTTTTCCGGCTGCGTGCAAGAGGTGCGTCCCATTGGCCTGCTTGAGATGCTCGACCAAGGCATCCTGGACGAGAAAGTGCTCGCCGTGGGCAAGAACAATCCCCGCTTTAGCGACGTGTGGAACTATACCGATCTCTATCCGCACGTGCTCAAAGAGATTACGCATTTCTTTTCTATTTACAAGGATCTGGAAGGCAAGCGGGTGGAGATCAGAGGCTGGCGCGACGCATCCTATGCACGCGACCGCGTCACCCATGCCATCAGACAGTTTCAAGAGGACAAGGCGAAACGCGAGCGGGCCGCACAAGAGGCGGTCGTTTAAGATGAGCCGGAGCAGAAGACGATCAGGCCAGTACGGAGCCGGAGCTGCGCGGTAGGGTTCGCGCCGGAAGCGACTATTCCAGGGCTGATTCAGCGGCCTTGTGCCGCGTCGGCGGAAGGGCCGAAAACCAATAGAATACTGGTCCGAGCAGGCCTACGGCAGAGGCGACCACAAGCGCCGAGACCGAGCCAATGAGCTTCTCGCCGCGCGAGACCCATAGAGCATAGGCGATCAGCACAGCCGGTCCGATGCCCAACAGGCAGGCGACGGCGAGACTTCCGGCCTTGAAGGGACGCTCCAAGTGCGGTTCGCGGAGCCTAAGGACAATCAGGGCTGCAAACTCCAAGAGTAATCCCGAACCATAGAGAATAAGGTCGATGGAGATGAGGCGATCGAATGGCAGATCGAGAGCCAGCGCCCAAGCCAGACCGCACACCAGCACGCTGACCCAGGGGACGCCACGGCGATTGCGGCGGGCGAACACAAACGGCAACATGCCGTCCTCGGCCATGGCCATGGGCAGCCGCGTATAGCTCATCACGAGCGCATTGAACATGCCGATGCCCGTGATGCAGCCGCCTGCAACCACGGCCATCCCCAAGATCGGTCCGCCCAGAGCCTTGGCGGCGGTAGCCCAATCCCCGGTCGAGAAACTGGTGGTGGGCAAACCGGCCAGCGCCATGGCAGCCAAAGGAAGAATGTAGGTGACGGTGGTCAGGGTGATGGCCGCGATCATGGCGCGCGGGTAGTTGCGCCGTGGATTCTCCACCTCCTGAGCAACGGTTGAGGCGTTATCCCAGCCCATGTAGTTCCACAGCGCCACCAGGATGGCGGCCGAAAATCCGGCTCGCGCTCCAGACCCGCCCCAGCGAATGACCGGATGCAGCGTGAACCCGCGCCAGAAGCCCAGCCCCACAAAGACGGCGAAGGGGGCCAGAAGCAAGGCCGACATCCAAACGGAGTCCTTACCAATGCGGGGCGCGCCCAGCAGGTTCCATAGGCAGCACACTACTACCACGGCGAGTGACCATGCGTAGCCGCGCCAGCTGACGGTGAGAGCCGGTAGGAAACGACCCAGGTAGAGGACAAACATGGCCGGATAGATGGCCATGTCAAAGATGCTGGCTGCAAGCGAGAGCCAGCTCTCCTGGTAGCCCCAGAACGGCCCCATGGCGCGCCGCACCCAAACGTAAAACCCGCCCTCGGAGGGAATGGCACTGGCCAACTCGCCGATCATTAGCGCAGTGGGCAGGCTCCAGACCAGCGGCAGAAGCAGGAGAATGAGGATCGCCCAACCATAGCCGGCCCCACCGAGAATGTCTTCGATGCCGTAAGGGCCGCCCGCCACCATCAAGTAGGTGGCGGCAATCAGCGGCAGAAGCAGCATCTTCCGCCGCGCTGGTTTGAGGCGCGGAAACATCATTGTGAATCTAGCAACGCCAGCCTTTTTCAGAAAGGGAAAAGTGCAAGCGGGGTTGGGTGCGCCACGCTTCAGCGGTTCCAGAGTTACTGCTTGAGGAAAGGCCGCGGACGCTTGCCAGGTGGCATACGTTGCGCGAACACGATTCTCAAAGAGTTACGGAGATTCTAGAGCTACTTGCGCCGGTCCGCACAGCCCGCATGAGAAATGCGATTGTGGCGTCCGTCTCAAAATGTTGGTGTCCGACTCTCTCTGCAGATCGGCGCGCCTTGGCTATAGCGCGCCGGCAACCCAAATTCCGCTATAATCCACGATGAGACCCGGAGAGATGGCCGAGTGGCTGAAGGCGGCGGTTTGCTAAACCGTTATAGGGTCAAAAGCTCTATCGGGGGTTCGAATCCCCCTCTCTCCGCCATAAATCTTCTCAACTATCCTATTTTCAATAACTTCCTAAGGTAATAATATACTTGACAAAATAGAGTAGGGTGAGCTTCATGCAAACATGTAGCTCGCAACACTCAGAGACGCAATTCTTTACTTCGCCAATCCGGTTAACTGCCGGGAGTACATGGTTGCTCAACGGTGGCCGGATGGCGTGTCCTGCCCGAAGTGTGGAAGCGGTAACGTCTTGTTTCTGGAGAAATACAATCGCTGGCATTGCCGGGAAAAGCATGAGGCGCCGCAGTTTACGCTCAAAACCGGCACGGTGATGGAAGATTCTCCCATCGGACTGGATAAGTGGCTTCCTGCGTTCTGGTTGCTGGCGAACTGCAAGAACGGAATCAGCAGCTACGAACTGCACCGCGCTCTGGGTGTCACCCAGAAAACCGCATGGTTCATGCTCCACCGCATCAGGGTTGCAATGGAAGCCGACAATGCCAGCAAACTGGGCGGGGATTTTGGTCCTGTCGAGGTGGATGAAACTTTTTGGGTCCTGCGCCTCAGAAGATGCACCGCAAGAAGCGAGAGGCCCGCTACAGAGCCGACAATGCGCGGCCGAAAGTCCCTGTCACGGGGATGCTTGACCGCGAACTGCGCCAAGTTCGCGCAAAGGTGGTTCCAAACGTCAAGCGGGAGACCTTGCAGAACCAAATTCTGAGCCAGGTTGAGAAGGGATCGAAGGTCTACACCGATAGCGCGACCGGATACGACCACCTGAAGCGTCAAGACTTCAGGCTCTGTCGCAATTTCAATAAGTGAAGCGAAAACACTCTAAGCGTGGTTCAACATATTCCTGCAATTTTCCCGCAGTATTCCTTCAGACGGCGCTTTCAACCAAGTCTTGGAGGCGCTGGCCCCCGAGGAATTCGAGCAAGGCTTTGCAGCCTGAACCGCTGTCGTCGCCAAGGGTCATTGCGGGCAAAGCGGCGGCGATAGCTCCACCGCCAATGATCTCCCTCTGAAAATCGGAAACGAGCATCGCGGCAGTGCACGATACTCCTCAGTGGAAAGATAATTTTCTCGTAAGTTACTGATTCTAAATTGGGGCGGCTGGTGGGGATCGAACCCACGACATCCTGAGCCACAGTCAGGCGTTCTGCCGCTGAACTACAGCCGCCGTACTCCTAATCGATTCTAGCATCGAAGGAAGATACGTCTCTGTCCATGGGACCTCTCCGTCGAAGATCGAGGCAGGTCTGCCGCGGGGAGTGAGGCGACCCGAGGCACTGAGGCCTCAAGGAGCGGGACTGGCCGAAAAAGCGAACGACCGAGAACGATGCCGCCGTCAAGCTAAGTGGACATACCCGGCCGTTCGAGGAGGCCACACATGCTCTTGATTGCCGTATTCTCACTGTTGTACAAACGGCTGAAATTTTTCGCAAAATCCTGCGGGCCAGATTTGAATGCGCCCACAAATAGAATCGCCGAGGGAGACTGAACCGATCCGGAACCGCTCATGCCACGGACTGCGAGCTTGTGGATGAGTGCAATCTTTGTCCTATAGAGGATTGCAGCTTCAACCGGCACGAGCGCCTCTCGCGCAGCCGCCACTCGCAACTCCTATCCCGCGGGATCGTAGTTCAGATTCGGCCCCATCCATCGCTCCACTTCGCTCACGCTCGTCGCCTTGCGCGCGGCGTAGTCCTCCACCTGATCGCGGCCGATCTTTCCCAGGCTGAAGTAACGCGACTCGGCATGGGCAAAGTAGAGCCCACTCACGCTCGATCCAGGCCACATGGCAAACGACTCGGTAAGTTGGATTCCCGTTTTCGCTTCCACGTCGAGAAGGCGCCACAGCGCGCCCTTCTCGGTGTGATCAGGGCACGCCGGATAGCCAGGCGCGGGTCGGATCCCGCGGTACTTCTCCTGGATCAGATCCTCGCTATTGAGCGTTTCGCCACGGCCATAGCCCCACTCCTCGCGCACCCGCTTGTGCAAGCACTCGGCGAAGGCTTCGGCCAGCCTGTCGGCAAGGGCCTCGGCCATGATGGCGTTGTAATCGTCGTGCGCGGCGCGGAACCGTTCGCACAGATCCTTGAGGCCGATCCCGCTTGTGACGGCGAAGGCGCCGATGTAATCGCGCAGCCCGGATTCTTTGGGTGCAATGAAGTCCGCTAGCGACCGGCACGGCTCGCTGCCTTCACGGTCCGACTGCTGACGCAAAAAATGGAAGCGGGCGAGCACCGCCTCGCGCGTCTCATCCGCATACAGCTCCACATCGTCGCCGACCGCGCTGGCGGGAAAGAGCCCGTAGACCCCGCGCGCAGAGATCGGCTTTTCCTCAACGATCCTGTCCAGCAGGGCATTGGCCTCGGTGAAGAGCTGGCGGGCCTGCCCCCCATGTTCGGGGTGGTCGAAGATGCGCGGATAAACGCCCTTCAGTTCCCAGGTGTGGAAGAAGGGCGTCCAGTCGACGAAATCACGCAGTGTGGCAAGAGGAAAATCGTTGATCACACACACGCCCGTGAACTCGGGTACGGCCAGGTCCTCGGCGCGCCACGTGATGGGTGTGCGTCGCGCGCGTGCGGTCTCAAGCGCGACAAGTTTGAGCCGCGGCGTAGCGTGCTTCTTGCGCAGCGTCTCGTACTCGGCGCGGTGCTGCTCCACAAAGGCCGGCCTGGCCTCTGCGCTCAGCAGGCTCGTGGTAACGGGCACCGCACGGCTTGCGTCGAGCACGTGGATCACCGGCTCGCTATACTGAGGCGCAATCTTCACGGCTGTGTGCGCGCGGCTGGTGGTGGCCCCTCCGATCAGTAGCGGAAGCTTGAAGTGCTGCCGCTCCATCTCGCGGGCCACATGCGCCATCTCGTCCAGCGAAGGCGTAATTAGCCCGCTCAATCCAATCAGGTCGGCCTTCTCCGCCCTGGCGCGCTCCAAAATCTTTTCGCATGGGACCATCACTCCCATGTCGATGACCTCGTAGTTATTGCAGGCCAGCACCACGCCCACGATGTTCTTGCCGATGTCGTGCACGTCGCCCTTCACCGTGGCCAGCACGATCTTTCCCTGCGTTTTCACCGCCGCGCCCGTCGCGGCCAGTGCAGCCTTTTCCGCCTCCATGAATGGAGTCAAATAGGCCACAGCTTTCTTCATCACCCGCGCCGACTTCACCACCTGGGGCAAAAACATCTTGCCCGCCCCGAACAGATCGCCGACCACGCCCATTCCGTCCATCAGCGGCCCTTCGATCACCGCCAGCGGACGGCCTAGCTTCACGCGCGCCTCTTCGGCATCCGTCTCAATGTATTCGTCGATTCCCTTCACCAGCGCGTGCGCCAGCCGCTCCTCCACCGTCGCCTGCCGCCATTCCTCGGCCCTCTTTTCCTCGTTTACGCCTGCGTCCGCGCCCGCCGCCTTCAGCTTTTCCCCGAAAGCTACCAGCCGTTCGGTACCGTCGGCCCGGCGGTTGAGCAAAACGTCCTCCACCAACTCCTTCAGCTCCGGCTCGATCTCCTCGTACACCGCCAGCATTCCGGCATTCACGATACCCATGTCCATGCCCGCCGCGATGGCGTGATAAAGAAATGCCGCGTGCATGGCCTCGCGCACTTTGTTGTTACCGCGGAAGCTGAAGGATACGTTGGATACGCCGCCCGAAACCTTGGCGTGCGGTAGGTTGGCCTTGATCCAGCGCGTGGCGTTGATGAAGTCGACGGCATAGTTGTTGTGCTCCTCCATCCCCGTGGCCACGGTCAGTATGTTGGGATCGAAGATGATATCTTCAGCCGGAAAGTCCGCCTCTTTCACCAGAATCCTGTAAGCCCGCTCGCAAATACGGATTCTGTCCTCGTAAGTCGCGGCCTGGCCATGCTCGTCGAAGGCCATCACCACCGCCGCCGCGCCGTACTTGAGCACTGTGGCGGCGCAACGGCGAAACTTCTCCTCACCTTCCTTCAGCGAAATCGAGTTCACTATGCCCTTACCCTGCAAGCATTTGAGCCCGGCCTCGATCACCTCCCACTTGGACGAGTCCACCATGAAGGGAACTTTGGCCACCTCCGGCTCGCTCTGCAACAGTTGAAGAAAGCGCGTCATCGCCGCCACCCCGTCGATCATCCCCTCGTCCATGCAGATGTCGAGCACGTTGGCGCCGCTTTCCACCTGCTGCCGCGCCACGCTCACCGCTTCCTCGTACTTGCCTTCCTTGATCAGCTTGGCGAACCTCGG
>JAKABE010000114.1 GCA_021801945.1 Acidobacteriota bacterium | reverse complement strand
CGGGGATGGCAAGGGGAAGTCTCTTCCAACACAAGATGAGCCTGAAGCAGAGGTTTGATTCCAATGCAAGATGAGCCTGAAGGGTTAGTCATGCTGGGAAGTGAATGTCAGCGTGCATCAGGCAGAGAAGTTGAGTCTGGAAGGGATTCGGCGGTTCATAGAAGCCAGCCAGGATCTCCGGTTTGAAGGCAAGAGCCGGGAACAAGTCTACGCATGGGTCGAGCAGGTGCTCTGCCAGCAGCAGTACCATCAGCAGGGCAAGGCGGCGCGGGGCCTGTTACGGCGCTACATCGAGAAGATGACGGGAATGAGCCGGGCGCAGGTGACGCGGCTGATTGCCCGTTTCATGGCTAGCGGCCAGGTGCGGGCGACAGAGTACCGCAGGCACCGTTTCCCGCAGCGCTATACGCGCACAGACATCGAGCTGCTGGCGGCGGTCGACGAGGCGCACGAAACCCTGAGCGGGCCAGCGACAAAGCGCATTCTGGAACGTGAATACAGGGTCTACGGCAAGCCGGAGTACGCACGGCTGGCCACCCTTTCCGTCGCTCACCTTTACAACCTGCGCCACAGCCGCCGCTATCGGGAGCGGGTTCTCACCTACACTAAAACCCGCCCGGCGGCGGTCGAGATCGGCGAACGGCGCCGGCCGGATCCGCAGGGCCGGCCCGGCTATCTGCGCCTGGACACCGTGCATCAGGGCGACCGACCCGAGGAGAAGGGCGTCTACCACATCAACGCCATCGACGAAGTCACGCAGTGGCAGATCGTGGCTGCTGTTCCACGCATTTCCGAAGCCTATCTGCTGCCTGTTCTGGAAGAGCTGATGCGCCAGTTTCCCTTCCGCATCCTCGGCTTCCACACCGACAACGGCAGCGAGTTCATCAACCGAATGGTCGCCCAGATGCTGGAAAAGCTGCGCATCGAGCAGACCAAGAGCCGTCCCCGCCGCTCCAACGACAACGGCCTGGTCGAAACCAAAAACGGCGCCGTGATCCGCAAGCACCTCGGCTACGGCTATATCGACCCCAGCCATGCCCAGGCGCTCAACGACTTCTACTTCAGCTATCTGAACCCCTATCTGAACTACCACCGTCCCTGCGCCCAGTCGGAGGTCAGCCTCGATGCCAAAGGCCGCAAGCGCGTCCGCTATCCCCGCTATCAAACCCCTCTGGAGACGCTGCTGGCGCTGCCCAACCCTGCCCAATACCTGCGCCCCGGCCTCAGCGTCAACGCGCTGAAGCGCATCGCGGCGGCGATCAGCGACACCGACGCCGCGCGGCGCATGCAGCAGGCCAAGGCAAAACTCTTCCAGCAGTTGCGGCTCACCGCGTAAGGTCGCGCCACCAACAGCAGGGCTGAGGAAATGACGGGGAGAGGAAAAGCCTCCGCAAAGTACGCTCCGGCTTCCCCTCTCCCCTTGGAAATCGATAAAGCCGATTCCCACATTTCCTCAGCCCCTACTACGACTGCTAGCATGACCTCATTCTCAAAACGAAAGGAGCCTTCCCGCTTCGCCCGCCCTTCGCTTCCTTCAGGCTCATCCTTCGATTGGAAAAGACTCGATCTAGGCTTGTGGATAGAATCCAATCTGCCCGCCTGCGCCCGGCCTGGAAGCCGCCGTACCCCGCCTGCAACAATCCACTGGCGCCAGGGACCAAACCCTCGTCGTTCTTCTGCCGCACTTACGGCTCGCGGCCCATCCACCGGCCGGGTTTCTCGGCGGCCCTTTTACGAAACATGGCGGGGAGTGAGTCTTTCTTTAGCCTGGGAGTCCGCGTCCCTTCAAACCCTAAGCCAAACCAGGTTCGCCCCGATTGCAGGCTGGCGCAGATGGCGCTAGACTTGAGCCGCAGGGTTGGGGGTGTCAAATGGAACACCTGTTTCGGTTGTTTCTTATTTGCGGACTGGTGGCATCTGCAATCCTCATCATTGCCGTGGGACTGGCCCGCAACGACACTTATCTCATAGCGCCGGCGCATCTGATCCTGTCCATGATCGGGTTGGCGGTCTATCTGCTGCCCGCGGTGCTGGCCTGGCGCCGGAATTGCGAAGCCTGCACCCGGATCGCGCTGGTTGATATTCTCCTCGGCTGGACAGTGATTGGTTGGGTCGCATCGCTCTGTTGGGCAGCCAAGGGAAGAGTGCGGACCTTGGCTCCTGCCGCCGCCGCGGCGCGCACTCAACCTCTTCCTGGACATTGAGTTGGGTTGCTCAGCGGCGGTGCCTGTACAAGACCGCCTGGAGTGAACGCCATCTTGGGCCTGCATTCCGTCATCCACCGGAAAGTTCCCCTGCGTCTATACTCGCTACTTGGTCCTTTGTTGAACGGAGTGTCCTCATGTCTTCATCCGCTGTCGCCTTTTCTCAGCAGAATTATCCGCGCTTTCTCAACGAGTTAAAGGCCTTTCTTCGCATTCCCTCGATCTCCACTTTGCCCGAGCACAAGGGTGATTGCCGCAAGGCTGCGGAGTCGCTGCTCACTGAGCTCAACCGGATGGGGATGGAGCATGGGCGGCTCATTGAAACCCCTGGTCATCCTCTGGTCTACGCCGATTGGCTGCACGCCGCCGAAAAGCCGACTGTGCTCTTCTACGGCCACTACGATGTGCAGCCCGCCGACCCGCTGGAGGAATGGCACTCGCCGCCTTTTGAGCCTGCCGAGCGCAACGGCAAGATCTACGCGCGCGGCGCGGCCGACGACAAAGGGCAGGTGATGGTGCAGGTGAAGGCCCTGGATTCGCTCCTGGCCTCGGCTGGTGCGCTGCCGGTGAACGTCCGCCTCCTCTATGAGGGCGAGGAAGAGGTGGGAGGCGAGGCGATTGCGAATTACGTGGCTTCAAAGCCTGACGATCTGAGGGCAGACTTTGCCGTGGTCTCCGACACGGAGATGTTTGCGCCGGGTTTGCCGACTCTGTGCGTCGGGCTGCGCGGCATGATCTACACCGAACTGGAGGTGCGCGGCGCGCGCACCGATTTGCATTCGGGCATGTACGGCGGCGCGGCGCCCAATCCCTTTGTTTCCCTGGCCCAGATTCTGGCCAAGCTCAAGGACGAAAATGGCCGCATCCTGATTCCGGGCTTCTATGACGATATCGTTCCTCCCAGTGCGGAGGAGTTGGCTGCCTGGCGCAGTCTGCCCTTCGACGAGGAGCAGTACAGGATCGCAGAAGTCGGATCCAAACAATTGGTGGGCGAGGCCGGCTATAGCGTCCTCGAGCGTACCTGGGCCCGGCCGACGCTGGATGTGCACGGCATTCCGGGCGGTTTTATCGGCGCCGGCGCCAAAACTGTGATTCCAGCCAAGGCGGTCGCCAAGGTGTCCATGCGCCTGGTTCCAGGCATGACTCCAGCCAAGACCTTCGCCCTCTATAAGGGTTATGTCGAGGACATCGCATCGCAGGGCGTTGAGGTTGAGGTCAGGCTTTTCAACTCCGGCGATCCCTGCCTCATTCCCGTCGACAACCCCTACATCCAGGCGGCAACCCGGGCCCTGCGCGAGGTGTGGGGCAGGGATACCGTCTTTATTCGCTCCGGCGGCTCCATTCCCATTGTCGGCGACTTCTCCCGTCACCTGGGTCTGCCCAGCGTGATGATGGGTTTTGGCCTTCCCGACGACAACCTTCACGCACCCAATGAAAAGTTCGATTTGGAAAACTATGCGCTGGGAATCGAGTCGGTAATCCGCTTCCTGGAGGAAGTAGGGCGGTGAACTGCGGCATAGAAAAAAGCGACCATCAGCCGGTGAGGAAAGACCCTAACATGTCACCTGCATCCTTTTCGGGCTAAAGCTCCAACGATTGTGCTGGCCTTGTCGGTGCGGCTGAAGCCATGCACCTTCAAAAATCAACTTACGCCGCAGGCTCCTAAGGTCCTGGGGAGAACGAGGACATTCGAATCATGATTATGCATCCGGCCCAGGATGCTGTCGGCTTCGTCCTCGCTGGCGGCTTATCGAGTCGTATGGGGCGGGACAAGGCACTGCTGATGCTCGATGGCAGACCGCTGGTCGAGAACGCACTGTCGATTCTGCGTCAGGCCGGCCTACCGGCTTCGATCTCTGGCGCGCGTACTCCTTTGGCATCTTGCGCCCCCGTCGTTCCGGATACCAAACCTGGCTTGGGGCCTTTGGGCGGGGTCTGTGACGCACTGGCCTCCATGCCGTCCCAGCATGCGGCCTTTTTGCCTGTCGATCTGCCCCTGCTGCCGGCTTCGCTGCTGCTCTTCCTCCTTCATCACGCCAGGATGACCGGTAGGGCAGTCACCGTGGCTGCCGTGAACGGTGATGCGCAGACGTTTCCAGTGGTGCTGAAGCGTACTGCCCTTCCTGCCCTTAAAGACGAGCTTGACGCTGGTCGTGCCGGATGCTTTTCGGCATTTCAGACCGCAGCAGCCAGCCTGGGCGAGCCTCTGAGCGTGGTTCCCGTCGAACTGCTTGCCCAGGTGGGCCAGGTGGACCATCCGGCCGCGATCCCGGTCGCGCACTGGTTCTTGAATGTCAACACGCCGCCCGATCTGCGCCGTGCGTCGGCGCTGCGAAGAGCGCCCATCGCGTAAGCTGGTTGCACGGCAATGTCGGAAGCCTCCTCCCAACCCGAACCCTTGGAACCGCTGATACCGCTGGCCGCCGAGCTGGATGCGTTTAATGCGCCACCTGCCGCCGGCGAATCGCTCTCCATTGCTCCCCCGGGGCCGCCGCCTTTCGGTCCGGTCATCGCTTTTGACAGGGTCTCCATCTCCTTCGATGGCCGGGCTGTCTTGGAGAACATCAGCTTTACCGTGGACCGCGGCCATACACTCTGCATCCTCGGTCGCAGTGGTGTAGGCAAGTCCGTGACCCTGCGCATGCTCATGGGTTTTCTGAAGCCCGATTCCGGCTCTATCCACGTGGAGGGCCAGGAGATCACCGGCCTCGACGAAGAAGGCTTGCGCGCCATTCGCAAACGGGTGACGATGGTCTTCCAGAACGGCGCCCTCTTCGATTCGCTGAGTGTTCGAGAAAATGTCGCCTTTCCGCTGCGGGAGCGCGGCGGCTTGGCAGAGGACCAGCTCCAGCAGATTGTTGACCGTCTGATCGAACTGGTGGGTGCCGAGGATGCAATCGACGTGCTGCCGGCCAGCCTCTCCACGGGGCGCAAGCGCGCCGTCGCGATTGCCCGCGCATTGGCTGCGCAGCCAGAGATCGTGCTCTACGACGAGCCGACCACCATGGTCGATCCCATCATCGCACGGCGTCTCGGCAACCTCATTCAACGTCTCAAGCAGCAGCGCGGTTACACCAGCATTGTCGTCACCCACGATATGCGCGTTGCCGAGCGCCTTGCTGATACCGTCCTGTTCCTCGATCAGGGGCAGGCCCGCTTTTTGGGTCCGCTGTCGGACTTTGTAGGCTCCGGCGACTCCGACATTCAACAGTTTCTTAGTCTCGATGCCTACCGGTTACCTTCGGAATAAGGTATCTGTCGGACAGTAATCTTCATTCGCAAAGATTTTACTTGCCATGAATCGGTTTTGGAGCCATCCTGTAAAAAATCAGCTTTTCCAGAGACAAGGGGCGGGCAGAGGCCGGAAGCTCGTAGGGGCCTGAAGGGGGCAAATGGCGCATTGGTTCATCGCTGTCATTTCATTACCTTCATTGCCTTGGGACATATCCGAAACGACAGGATATTCCCCAGCCACGAGATAGGAGAGGCGTTATGTGTGTCCGAGTCTGTGCGATGTTGTGCAGACACGCGCATGTGAGGCCATCGAGTTCCATGCTTCCTATGTTGCCTTGTACTGGTGAGAGGCAAACCCAGTCGATGTTGGCATGCTGAAGAGAGACTGAAACAGGCGGGGCTGAGCACAGAAGAGCGCACGAGACTGCTCGAACGACGGTGAGCTGTGAACTAGCTCAAGTGTTTTGCCGGGTTACGGGTCCAAGGAAACACTGCGGCCTTCGATTCACCACATGGTTCTCTCCTCACTCGGCAAGTGCCTGTCAAACCTAGAGCATTCGAATGTCTGAGGTCTGCAAGCGCTATGGCTCCATCGGAGTTTTGGCAGAGACTGTCGGCGTCTATCGTTTCGGTTCGCCGCGGAGAGGGCGGGACGAGCGGAGATGTACCCCGCGGCGGCCAGTCGGCGGCCAGGTTCTGGATGATTGTGGATGTCCTCACCGTGGTCGTGGCCTCCGCATTTGCAACTCTTCACCGGTTCGGAACTGGGCCGGAGCGGACAGCGCGGGAGTTCTGGCGGGACAAGCTGATTCCCGGCCGCTCAATGGACATTCTGCTGGCGTTCTTATGCGGATTCGTGCTGGTCCTGATCGTCACCAGCCGTCGGCTGAACCTGTACGAGCCCACGCGGTTGAACGGATTTCTCCATGAGCAAAGGCTGAACGCGCAGGCGTTTTTAACCTCCGGGCTGCTGCTGACCGGCGCTCTGTATTTGCTCCATGCTGAGGACATTCCGCGGACAATCGTGTTGTTGACTGTGGCGCTGGCTGGCGGGCTGGCCGGTTGCCGGCGGCTGCTCTGCAGGACCTTGCTGTATCGCCGCTTCGCGCGCGGAATAGGCACACGCAACGTGCTGATCGTGGGCAGGGGGCCGGAGGCGCATGCCCTCCGCAATCATCTGGACAGCCTTCAGCATTTGGGCTACACCTTCAAGGGTTTCATCGATTTTCACGGCGCGAAGTCTTGCAGCACGGTGTCGGCCGGCGAGGTGGTAGGGACACTTGATACGCTCTTCCAGGACGCTCGCAAGCATTTTGTGGACGAGATATTTTTCACCGCCACCTGCGAGCGGGGCATCATTTCCAATGTGGCGGAGCAGGCGCGGATTCACGGGGTGGACCTGCGCGTAGTGCCAGACTTGTACGATGGCCTCGCCTGGAACAGCCCCATCGAATACATCGGGCAGTTTCCCACTATCCCCCTGCACTATAGGCGTGTACCGGAGCTGGGGCTGCTGTTCAAGCGCGCCTTCGACATTGTCTTTTCCCTGACCTCGTTGGTCTTCTTGTCGCCTCTGTTGGCTGCCATCGCCGTGGCGATCAAGATGGACTCGCCTGGGCCCGTGTTCTACACCTCAGAGCGCATTGGAAAAAAGAGACAGGTATTCCGGTGCATCAAGTTTCGCACCATGGTGCGTGACGCCGAGACACGCCTCTCCGAGATTATGCAGATGAACGAGCGCGACAGCGTGTTGTTCAAGATATCCAACGATCCGCGCATCACGCGGCTGGGACGGCTTTTGCGCAAGTATTCGCTCGATGAGCTGCCGCAGTTCATCAACGTGCTGCGCGGCGACATGAGCGTAGTGGGTCCGCGTCCGCCGATCGCCAGCGAGGTAAAAGAGTACAAGCTCAGTCACCTGCGGCGGCTGGACGTGACTCCTGGGGTCACCGGGTTGTGGCAGGTCCAGGGCCGGCAGGATCCCTCGTTCGCCAGCTATGTCTCGCTCGATGTGTCCTACATCGACAACTGGAGCGTCTGGCTAGACTTCAAAATTATCCTCCGCACCATTGCCGTTGTCGTCGCCGGGACCGGATCGTAAGGCTGCCCTCGCGTTACTGTCTCCTGTTCCTTCCCATTTCCAGCCAAGTGCAGCGAGTGGGTCGGCCTCCGCTCCCGCTGTCTGGCCGTCATGCTCCGCTCGGCGCCAACAATGGGAGTTCCCAGCCCGCATATCTCGTGCGCCCCTCACAGCTCGTGAAATATGCCCCCCTAGAACGTGCAGAAGCCGCGCTCGGCGCCTCGCCCGCGGCACATTTGGAGTGTGACGCCAGGGTTCTAAAGGCTACAATCGCTGCGAGGATCGTTCCCATGGATTTTGCCCGCTGCTCTGTTGTATTCCTTGCGCTTGGTTGCGCGCCGGTCTTGCTCAGCTCGCAGTCGTCCACTGTCTCGCCGAAGGCTCCCACTTGGGCTCAACCCGGCACCGCCACCCGCGTCCAGGTGGCCCCGCCGCCAGACTTTCATCGTCCCCCGCGCATCTACGCCGGCCGCATCGGCATTTTCGACGGACAGGCGGACGTGGGCAGCGCCCTGGTTCCCGGCAGCGCTTCCTACAACGCAGCCACCGGAGCGTACACTATCAACTCGGCCGGCTATAACGTGTGGTACACCCGCGACGAGTTTCGTTTCCTATGGAAGAAGATGTCGGGGAATGTCTCGCTGGCCGCCGGCATCAACTTTCCGCGTCCCGGCTACGGTGACCGCAAGGCCGTGCTCATCATCCGCCAGAGCCTGGCCGACGACGCCAAGGAGGCGCTGGTGGCGCTGCACGGCGCGGGTATGATCCAGCTTGCCGAGCGGCCGGACACCGATGTGCGCGTCAAGGACACGGAATACCGCGTCGGAGGCCGCGGGCGCCCCGGCGGCAAAACACCCGATTCGCTCGTTACCATCGACGCCCAGCGCATCGGCATCCAGAAGCGCGGCGACGAGTTCACGCTCTGGGTCAGCCTTGAGGGTGAGCCCATGCACCAGTTCGGCCCGCCCATTCATCTGCATCTGAACGGGCCGTTCTATGTAGGCATCGGCTTCTGCTCCCACCTGCCCACCACGGTGGACACGGCGGTGCTTTCGCACGTTGTGCTGGTGAATGCCGCCGGGCGGGTCAAGTAGAGAGCAGGGAATCGGACCAGAGGAAAGCAAACAGGAAACAATGAACGGCGCAGCGTGCGTACGGCGGTCATTCCTCCCGCAGGGAGGGTATGGGAGTCTCTCCATTTCTTAAGAGCCTGTTTACGATCTTC
>JAKABE010000113.1 GCA_021801945.1 Acidobacteriota bacterium | reverse complement strand
ACGCGCGAGTTGGTGGCGCGCGTCAAGGCGGTGCTGCGGCGCTTTGAGCGTCCCGCCTCGTCTCCGGTGATTAGTTTTGAGGAAGTGGTCATCGATACCGGCGCCATGCAGTTGACGGTGCGCGGCCAGCTCACCACTACCACCGCCACCGAGTTCCGCCTGCTCGAACACCTGGCGCGCCATCCGGGGCGCGTCTTCAGCCGCGATCATCTGCTCGACGCGGTGTGGGGCGACGCGCGCTTCGTCACTCCGCGCTCGGTGGATGTCTATGTGCGCCGCATCCGTGAGAAAATCGAGATCGACCCGGAGAATCCGCGCTATCTGAAGACCGTGCGCGGCGCTGGTTACCGCTTCGAGCTGCCCAAGGGCGAGTCATTGTCTTGACAACGCGCGTATTCACCAAGCTCATTGGTCTGATCCTCCTCCTACTGGCCGTCTACACACTGGTGCTGGAGCTCGCCTTTCGCCTCTTCGCCGAGCAAGCGGCGGATCAGTTGGCGCATCTGCCCGGCCGCTACGCTCTGTGGTCCGGGCTAATCGCGCTGGCCTTGGTCCTGCCGCTCACGGTATGGATAGCCAGCCGTATCGCGGCCAGGCTGCGGCGCACCGCGGCTTTCGCCCGCCAGATCGCCGAGGGCGACTTGACCGCACGCATCGACGCCGCCGGCGAAGACGAGCTCTCCGCCATCGAAACGGCCCTGAATCAAACAGCGGAGCGGCTCGGTGAGAACCTGGCGGAGCTCGAAAACAGCCGGCACGAATTGGCCGTGATGCTCGATTCCATGCAGGAAGCGGTGGTCGCGGTCACCTCCGATGGCCTTGTCCGCTGGTCCAATGCGGCCATGCACCGGATCGCCGGCAGCCAGATCCATCTCGGCCGGCCTCTTGTTCATTCGGTGCGCGATCCCGAGTTGCTGGCCTGCGTCCATGAGGCTCTGGAGCGCCGCGAGCTGCGCTTCGGCCGCTCCAGTTCGCTGGCGCCCGGCCGCATCTTCGAGGTCAATGCCGCGCCCCTGCCCTCGGGTGGCGCCCTGGCCGTGCTCCACGACGTAACCGGCATCGAGGCCGCGCAGCAGTCGCGCCGGGAGTTCGTGGCCAATGTCAGTCACGAGCTGCGCACCCCGCTCACCTCCATCCAGGGATACGTGGAAACCCTGATCGAGGACCCCAATCCCAGCCCGGAAACCACGCTCGAGTTTCTCGGGATTATTCTCAAAAACGCCGCCCGCATGAGCCGGCTCACGGAGGACTTGCTGGCCCTGGCCAGTGTGGAGGGCCCCGACTACAAGCTCTCTCTGCAACCGACCCGGGCCAGCACTCTAGTGAAGGACGCCGTGCAATCGCTGGGCGGCATGGTGATGGATTCCGGTGTCAAGCTGCAGTCGGCGGGTGCCCCCGACGCCATGGTGATGGCCGATCCCGACGCCATGCACCAGGTCTTCGGCAATCTCATTGAAAACTCCGTCAAATATGCCAGCGGCGGCAAGAAGATCCGCGTCGGCGCGCGGCTCTCCAATACGGAGGTTGAGTTCATCATCCAGGATTTCGGCCCCGGCATTGCCTCGGAGCATTGGGAGCGCATTTTCGAGCGTTTCTATCGCGTCGACAAGGCGCGCTCGCGTGAGTCGGGCGGCACGGGCTTGGGGTTGGCGATCGTGAAGCACATCGTGCAGGCCCATGGGGGCCGCATCTGGGTGGCGAGCGAGCTGGGCAACGGCGCCAGCTTCCATTTCACTCTGCCGCTGGCTCATCCCCTAGAAAACCCACAGCAGTCTGCGCAAGAGACATCGGCCACGGCGCTCTAAAGCACATCTCCGTCGGATATATTCTGGAGCCTCGCCAAGTCTCGCCCTCCGGAAAGACCGCGATTAGCTGACCGTTTTTGACCGCAAAAGGAGTCTGCCAGGTTGATGGCAAGCGCTCATGCAATTGCTAGCTTGACCGGGTAGCATAGCCGTCTGAAATTTCATGTTCCTGTAACACTGCATTCAACTCCACGTAACAATCGACGTGCGAAATAGGTTGTAGCAGATCAACGCCGAGGAGCACGTCATGAAAGAAGAGCTTCGCACTGCTGCTGCGTGATCTCGCATTTCTGAATTGTTTTACCATAGCGGCGAAATGAAGGACGCGGTGCGCAGAGTGTTCCCAGGTGGTCCCAATGCTCCGATAAGAACTAGTGGCAATAGTGTAGCGGTGGCAGCGTGGTGAGTTGGCGGGTAGGCGATTCGAGCCTCGCCAGTCTCGTTGGTCGCGAGCTGGAATCTCCGGTGGCGGGCATCTGCGTAACATCCGCACCGCGGCATCTATCGCCGTTGCGTTATTTCTTTTTGTTGTTAGCGTCTCTCCGGCGCAAAGACTCATGCGCGCAAATCCGGTGCGTGACGGTCTATCTTCCCTGAATAAGTCATTGCTGCTAAAGCGGCAATGTTTGCATTGCCTGCGGCCTCGGCGCTCGCACTGCTTGAAGAGAAAGTTGCTGTTAAATGTAAGTGAATTGGTTGCTATTTCCGCAGGAAGGCAGCAAATCGTGTGCAATACTATGAATCGCATTCTATCTTCACCTTTACACGCAAGTTATATAGAGCAGCTTCCATGGTGGACCCTGCATTTGCAGATCCTATCTTGCGTTGAAGTTGCTCTGTCGATTGTATGAGTGCGGAGTTAGTACGACTTTAGCTTCGAGGTCGAACAAGTACAAAGTCCACGCGTCCGTCGTCGGGCGGGCGTTATCGCGATTGAGTTAACTGAAGACATTGGAGACCCTATGAACTTGATACTCAAGACATCAGCCGCGGCCATGCTCGCAGCCGCTCTCGCTGTTCCCTTCGCATATGGGAGCGGTCCTGCGGCGCAGTCCCAAGAGCATCATGCCAGACGGAGCGGGAAGACGGCTTCGCCAGCTTCCTTGGAAGAGCAGATTCAGGAACTGCGGCAGGAACTGCAGAGCCAGATCGATGAACTGAAGCAGCAACTCGCCACCAAGAATGAGCAGTTGCGCCAGGCGCAGCAGGCAGCAGCCGCGGCGCAAGCCGCCGCGAACAAGGCGCAGGCTTCAGCTTCCGAACAGCAGCAGGCCGTCACTGAGAATACGTCCGCCGTCGGCGCGCTCCAATCCAGCGTCAACGATCTGCGCAGCAGCCAGTCCTCAATGTCCAGCAGTCTCACGACGATCAAGAAGAACACGGCGGAGATCAAAAAGGCCGTCGAGACTCCGGACGCGGTCCATTTCAAGGGCATCACCATCTCGCCCACAGGCAGCTTCCTGGCGGCCGAAACGGATTGGCGCCAAGGGTCCACTGGCGGCGGCCTCAACACCCCATTTACCGCTGTACCGCTGGCTAACTCCGACTTTGCGCAGCTAACTGAGTTTTCAGGCACCGGCCGTCAGTCGCGATTGGCCATCAAGGCAATCGGGAAAACCGGCCCAGCGACCTTGACCGGCTACTATGAAATGGATTGGCTGGGTGCGGGCATCACCTCCAACAGCAACCAGTCCAACAGCTACGTCTTGCGGATGCGCCAGTTGTGGGCGGACGCGCTCTTGAAGGACGGCTGGGACTTCTCCGGCGGCCAAGGCTGGTCGCTGGCGTCGGAGACTACCAACCTGCTGACGCGCGGCAGCGAGATTCTACCCGCCACCATCGACCCCCAGTACGAAGCGGGCTTCGTATGGACCCGCCAGTACAGCTTCCGCGTGGTCAAAAACTTCGGCGACAAGTTTGCCATCGGAGCTTCGGCTGAGAATGCGGAGATGCTGAACCCGGCCGGCGCCAACCTGCCCACGAACCTGCTGATCGGTACGGCCGGCAACGGCGGCGGCCTGCTGAACCCCACCGCCAACTACTCCTTCAACAAAACGCCGGACTTCATCGCCAAGATCGCCGCCCAGCCGGGCTGGGGCCATTGGGAGTTGTTTGGCATCGGCCGCAGCTTCCGTGACCGTATCTATCCCACCGGAGGAACGCCGTTCAACCATACGGTGTGGGGCGGCGGCATCGGCGGCGGCTTCCGTGGCCCGCTGCTCGACAAGAAAGTCAGTGTCGGCCTGAAAGGACTGTGGGGCCAAGGCGTGGGCCGTTACGGCTCCTCCACCATTGCGGACGTCACCCTGCGCCCGGATGGAACCATCTCCCCGCTGCACGGGTTCTCCGCGCTGAGCACGCTGGAATTGTTCCCCACGCCCCGCTGGTACATCTACCTGAACTACGGCGGCGACTATATCGGCCGTGACTGGACCGTCGACAACATCGCCGGTAGCCCGAACTTCGGCAAGGAAGTCGGCTACGGCACCTACACCACTCCCATGACAGGCTGCAACGTGGAGCCGCCTCCTTCTGGCTCTAACAGTGCCGCGGGCTTCAACCCCGAGGCTCCGGCCAATTGTGGCGGCAACAACAAGGACGTGCAGGAGTTCACCGCCGGCTACTGGTACAAGATCACCGATGGGCCCAAGGGCAGCTTGCGCTACGGCCTGCAGTACAGTTGGTTTAACCGCAACCTCTGGTCAGGCGCTGGTGGTACGACGAATCCCGGCGGCAACGCCAACGGCATCGACAACATGTTCTTCACCTCGTTCCGTTACTACGTCCCTTAGTTGCCTTCCACAACGCATACAAATCGAGAGGCAGCCCGCAGGCTGCCTCCGGTCTTTTTGGGCGGCAGAACTCCGAGCTGCCTCCCTGATCCATGCACTAAAAGGAAGCGTGCGGCGGAATGCGCCAGGCCGAATCGACAGACAGCAACGGTCAAAGTCGATGAGAATCCTGATCGATAAGAAGCGGGGCCTGCCGATGCGATCTTCCCTTATCCCATCGGCTCGCAATCGATCAGTCTTCCAAATGTTCGCGGATCAGCCGGTCGACCAGGGGGATAAGAGCTTCGCCCGTGCGGGGCAGAACAAAGTTCTTCGCCGCCGCATCCCAATCCAGCTTGAAGCTGGTGGCCAGCGCCGAAATCCAAATCTGGCGCACCGGCGTATTCGGCGTGACCACAAACTTGTCTCCGAACTCCTCGAAAAGGATGTTGAGGGCGCCGCTTTGCTCTTCGGCATCGAAGCCGGTGCTTTCGTCTTCCACGCGCTCGATCAGATGCTGCATGAGTGCGCCGAGAGCGCCCTCTGCCGTGCGCCGGAACTCCTGTTCGTCCATCATGGCCTCAGTGTAGCAAGGTGCGCCGCCTGCTCCTCGATCTCCCATCAGGTTGAGCGCACCCATTAAAGTCCCGTGCTTTTCCGCCGATAAGATCCGTCAGGAGAAGTTCCGGCGAGGACGCACAATGCAGATCGGCCTCATCTCCGAGATCCGTATGGTGCCCGCCGTCAAGGCACCGCCGGCTGATTCCCAGCTATCGGCCTTGTTTGATATTGAAGGCTCATCCCAGCCTGACGAAGACAACGATTCAAGAGGGGGCGAAAAGGCTGCAGGCGCCGAGGAAGAGGAGACAGACGAAGCAGCCGGCCAAGAGGGCGAGGCCGGCTCAGAGTTGCTTGAGGAGCGCCCCGTCCGCAGTATCAGCTACTTCGCGTGAGAACTCAATACGCCCCCGCCATCAATGTGCATGGCTCGCTATAACGTGCGCTGGAACAGTGATGTGGCGATGAGCAAGGTCCCGATGCCAAAGGCGGCCAGAAAGAAAATATCCGGGTAGATGGAGACGAAGCCGCCGTTCTTGATCAGAACTTCCTGGAGCCCGTGGACCGCATAGGTGAATGGGTCGGCGACGGCGATGGCGTGCAGCCAGGGCGGAAAGGCGGTGATCGGATAAATCGCGCCGGAGGGAAAGAATAGCAGCGTGTTCAGAACTCCGAACATCGCGCGCGGAACCAGCGGATCGTCCACACGCACCATCATCAGGAACATCATCCCGTTGAAGGCCACCGAGGTGGCCACGATGAGGCACAGCAACTGGAGGTCCTGCAGGGGATGAAAGATGGTTCCCAGGCCGGACAGCAGCGAGCCGATCACAGCCAGGGAAATGCCCGATAGCACCGCCTTGATGGAGCCGGCGATGTTCATCCCCATCACCAGTTCCAGCCGCGTGATGGGCGTCACCAGATAGCCCTCGTGGACGCCGCGCGCCTTGTCGTCGATGTACAGCATGCCTCCGCCGATCATCACCGAGACGTACATGGCCAGGGCGACTAGGCCGGCCAGCAGAAACTTCATGTAGGAGATGTAGGGGTACAGCTCGACGATCGCGAGTGCGATCTTATTATTGATGGGTGCCGGAATCAGCGGAGCGTTCAGCGCCTGAACAATGGACTGCATCTCCGACTCCAGAGCGCTGGACGTGAACTGGTCGGAGTTGTCCACGACCAGGCCGATCTCCGGGTCGTCGCCGGCTTCCACGCGCCGCGAATACTGGGCGGGAATCACCACGGCGGCGTCCAGCTTGCCGGTCTGCACGGCGATGCGCGCCTGCCGCTCATTGTCGTAAGGAATGGTTTTGAAGGTCTTGATGGTGGCGGCGGCGGCCGCAAAGTCCTCCTCGACCTTCACCGCTTCGGGGCCGTGGTCGTAATCCACCACGCCCACGCGCGCGTTCACGATCTTGCCCCCGAAGGCGTTGCCCAGGATGACCAGCTGCACCAGGGGCAGCATCATCGACATGAGCATGAGTACGGGCGAGCGGAAGAACTTGCGCATCTCGCGCTCGATGATGGCCATCATCCGATTCATGGCTGCGTCCCCGGCCGCGGCGGCATCAGAAAGCCGGTAGCCTTTACCTGTTCATCGCGCAGCTGGCGGCCCGTGTAGTGGACGAAAACATCGTCGAGAGTGGTGTTTTGCACGCTGAGTGAGGACAGGGTGACGCCCATCTCGGCGGCCAGCTCCACCAGTTGCAGGGTGGTCTTCGAACCCGAAGTGGTGATCACGCGGTAAAAGCCGGCGCTCTCCGGCTGCACGCTGGTCACGCCGTCCAGGCGATCGAGGCGCTCCCGCCACTCTTCGGCCTCGCGGTCAAATTGCACTTCGACCACGTTGGCGCCGGCCACGCTGTTCTTCAATTCGAGAGGCGTGCCCAGGGCAACCAGATTGCCGTGATCCACAATGGCGATGCGGTCGCAGAGCTTGTCGGCCTCTTCCATGTAGTGGGTGGTGATGAGGATGGTCAAGTCGCGGCTTTTCTGTAGATTGTTGAGCATCTCCCAAACCGCAATGCGGGAGACCGGATCGAGGCCCGTGGTGGGCTCGTCGAGAAAGAAGATACGCGGATCGTGGACCAAACCGCGCGCGATTTCCAGCCTCCGTCTCATACCGCCGGAGAGCGTCTTGGTCTGGGCCTTGCGCCACTTGCTCAGGTCCACGGCTTCCAGCACCTCGGCGATGTTCTTCTCGCGTTGGGCGCGCGGCACGCTGTAGAGCTTGGCGTAGATTGACAAGTTCTCCTCAACCGTCAGATCGGGGTCACTGGTCAGGGCTTGGGGAATCACGCCGATCATGCGGCGCACATCGTCGGGATCTTTCGACACGTCGTGGCCGGCCACCGTGGCTTTGCCCGCGGTGACCGGAATGAGCGTGGTCATCATGCGGATAAGGGTGCTTTTGCCCGCGCCGTTGGGGCCGAGCAGGCCAAAGATCTCGCCCTCAGCGACGCTGAAGCTCACGCCCTTCACCGCTTCAAAATCGCCATAGCGCTTGACGATGCGCTCCACCGCGATGGCCGCGGGCTGCCCACCGCCATTACCGTTTTGTGCGGCTGCGCTCACTTTCTCACCAGCCAGCTCTTAGGGATGTAGATTTCGGCGGTCATGCCGGGCACATACTCCTCGCCGGGATTGGGGATGAGCAGCTTGAACTGCACGGTTTTGATGTCGCGCTTGCTGCGGCTTACATCGCGCTCGGTAGCGAAGTCCGCCTCTGGGGCCTTGGCGATGATCTTGCCGTAAACCGTGGCGCCGCTGGGCATCACCACGCGCAGCTTGTCGCCCAGCTTCACGGCGTCGGCGTCGGTTTCCGGCACGGGCGCGTAAACCCAGGTTTGTTTCAGGTCCATGATGGTGACGATGGGCGTTCCTGGGGAGACAACTTCGCCCTGGCGCGAGGCCCATTGGTTCACAATGCCGCTGACCGGAGCCACGATGCTCGCATAGCTCACCTCGACCTGTGCCTCATGAGCGAGTTCGATGGCATTTTGCAGTTCGTAGCGTGTTTGGTTCACGGTGCGCGCCGAGACCGTGGTGAGCAGCTCATGGGCGCGGGCCTGGCGAAGGCTGCCCTGGGCCGCGTCCAGGCTCTGGCGCGCGGCATCCACTGCGGCCTTGGTTTGTTGCAGGCTGGCCACCTGCTCATCCCTCACCTGCGCGCTCACGATCCCCATCTTCGCCAACGCAACGTCGCGGCTGGTATCGGCATCCTGGCGGTCGTATTGGGCCTGCGCCTGGGCCAGCGCGGCCTGCGCCGTTCTCACCTGCGCTGCCGCGGCCAGAGCGGCGCTGCTGGTTTCGCCGTGGTTCTGGTGCACGGTCACTTCAGCTTCGCTTAACTTCCAGCGGTCGCTGGCCACGGTGGCCTGGTCAGCCGCCAGCGCTGCCTGCAGATCCCGGCTTTCAATCACCGCGATCAACTCTCCGGCCTTTACCTTTTGGCCCTCCACCACGGTCAACTGCTGGATGCGGCCGGGAATCTTGGAGCTAACCATCACCTCGTTGGCATCCACGGTGCCGATCACCTGCAGTTCGTTGGCGCGCGGCACCGTCGCCAGGTAGAAGATCAGCGACCCCAGCGTCAGCAGTCCCAGAATGAGAAAAACCCGATTGCGCGGACTCATTCGCTCTTTA
>JAKABE010000112.1 GCA_021801945.1 Acidobacteriota bacterium | reverse complement strand
CTTCCTCAATGGCGTGCTGGACTCGATCGCCCACGCCCTGCTCCCAAGCTAGAGCGTGCTGGTCGCACCTGCGCCACCGTCATATCCAGGCGCTGCTCCCGTGCCAGCGTCCGCCGACGGAGGATAGGCCCGGAGTTCCAGCGTAGTTCCTGCTATGCTTTTCCTTGTGACCGTCCCCCCGTTGCCCAAGGGATTTTTGGTGCTGGCATTGCTTTTGCCCATGGCTCTCACTGCCTGCCACAAGGAAGAGAAGGCCGTCGAAGGCGTTGCGCAGAAAGCGAAAGACGCTGAGCGTCAGGCCCGGGCCGCGGCTGCCGAACAAGGCCAGGAGCGTGCCGCGCTGGAGCAGATTCCCCTGCCCACCAAGAGCATGTACGTGGACGTCACCGATCCCGTGGCCTGGGCCAATCCTTTGATCGCCGTCGGGCCCCATACGCTCACTCTGCGCATTACCTTCGCCGACGTCAGCCAAAACGCAATGGACGAGGGAACCTTCCTTCGCCCTCAGGCCGCTCGCCGCCAGGAGATACAACTGCGCCCCTCTGACCTGGACCGGGCTGTGGCCGCGATTCCCATCATCGCCTGGCCCTACGGCCGCGTGATCGCGGTGGCCGAGTCCCCGGCCGCGCGCCCGCAGGACCGCATTGCCGTGCGCCGCAACATCGAAACCGTTATCCGCGAGCTCAACGACCTCGGCATTACCGTGGAAGAGTGGCCGGGACACTAACACGCGACGCGATCACCCCTGGCGCGCTACCATTCTTCCGTGACCACCACATCGTTTCCTATTCTTTCCGCTCCGCTTGACCACGAGCGTTTCTCCGCTCATCGCGAGCTGGAATCGCAGCTCAAGAAGACAGTACGCGGCGAAGTGGGTTTCGATCCTGGTTCGCGCGCGCTCTACGCCTTCGATGCATCCAGCTACCGCCAGCTTCCCATTGGCGTAGTTTGCCCCCGCGACGCCGCGGACGTAGAAGCGGCTCTGGCCGCCTGCCGGGCCACGGGCGCGGCGGTTCTGCCGCGGGGTGGGGGCACGGGCCTGGCCGGCCAAACGGTCAATGTGGCCGTGGTCTTCGACTACTCGCGTCACATGAACGCTTTGGCATCCATCGATCCCGCGGCGAAGCTCGCCCGCGTTCAGCCCGGGATCGTACTCGACCGCCTTCGTGAGGCCGCCGAGGTGCATCACCTGACCTACGCGCCCGACCCGGCCACGCACTCCCGCTGCACCCTGGGCGGAATGATCGGCAACAACAGTTGTGGCGTCCACGGCCTGCTGGGGGGCAAGGTGGTGGATAACGTCGAGACCCTCGACGTAGTGCTCTACGACGGGACCCGGTTGACGGTTGGTCCCACGCCGCCGGAAACGCTCGAATCCCTCATCCGCGCTGGCGGCCGCGTAGGCCAAATCTACGCGGGGCTGGTCAGCCTGCGCGACCGCTACGCTCCACTTATCCGCGAAAAGTACCCGCGCATCCCTCGCCGCGTCTCCGGCTATAACCTCGACGAATTGCTCCCCGAGAGCAACTTCAACGTCGCCCGCGCGCTGGTGGGCTCGGAGGGCACCTGCGTCAATGTCGTCTCCGCCACGCTAAACCTAACCTCCAGCCCTCCCGCACGGGTGCTCACCGTTCTTGCGTTTGCCGACGCCTTTGTGGCCGCCGACGCCGTGATGCCCATCCTGGAACTCGGCCCCATCGGCTTGGAGGGCTTTGACGGGACCATGGTCCACTTCATGCGCAAGAAGGGTCTCGCCCTGGACGACGTCGCTCTGCTTCCCCCAGGGGGAGGCTTTCTGCTGGTCGAGATGGGGGCTTGGGAGATGGCTGAGGCCCAAGCCAAGGCCGAAGCACTGGTGCGCATCGCCTCTTCGCTGCCCGGCTCGCCTACTGCCCGCATCTATTCTCCCTCAGATGCCGCACGCATCTGGCACGTTCGGGATTCCGGCCTCGGCTCGACAGTCTTTGTTCCCGGCGAGCCCGACGGCTGCGAGGGCTGGGAGGACGCCGCCGTTGCCCCCGAGCAACTGGGGGCGTATCTGCGGGGCATAACCGCACTGATGGCAGAATACGGCTACCGCACGGTGATCTACGGCCATTATGGCCAGGGCTGCGCCCACCTGCGCCCCAACTTCGACTTCCACTCCACCGAGGGCATCCGCAAATTCCGCGAGTTTATCGAGCGCGCGGCCGATCTGGTGTTGAGCTTTGGCGGATCGCTCTCCGGCGAACACGGCGACGGCCAAGCCCGCGCCATCCTGTACCCCAAGATGTTCGGTCCCGAGCTGGTGCAGGCATTCCGCGAGTTCAAAGCCCTCTGGGATCCGGACAACCGCATGAATCCGGGCAAGGTCTCCGACGCCGTGCGCATCTACGATCCGGTGGAAAATGTTCGCTTCGATCCCCAAGGCGAGCTGGCCTCGGGCCCGGCTTTGCCCGCGTGGAAGAGCAACTTCGCCTTTACGAAAGACGAAGGCTCGCTGGAACTGGCGACCGAACGCTGCGTAGGCGTCGGTGCCTGCCGGAAGACTGTTGGCGGCGTGATGTGTCCCAGTTACCGCGCCACCGGGGAGGAGCGCCATTCCACGCGCGGCCGCGCGCACCTGCTTTGGGAGATGCTCGCCGGATCGCTGCGCCGCGAGGGCTTTCAGAGCCGGGAAGTGTACGAGGCGCTCGACCTTTGCCTGAGCTGCAAAGCCTGCAAGACCGAGTGCCCCGTCCAGGTCGATATGGCGGCCTACAAGGCCGAGTTTCTTGCCCAGTATTTCAAGGGCCGCCGCCATCCGCTGCGGCACTATATCTTCGCCTTCGCCGATCGGCTGGCGCGTTTCGGCTCTCTCGCTCCCACGCTCACCAACGCTCTCCTGACCGGCCCGCTGACTGGTTCACTGGTCAAGCGCATCGCCGGCGTGGCGCCCGAGCGGCAACTCCCGCACCTGGCGCCGAAGAGCTACCAAAGAGCCCGCAGCGCATCGCCGTCTCGGGCAAAAGCCGGCCAGGTTCCCGCGTCGGAGCTGGTCGTCCTTTGGCCAGACACCTGGAACAATTACTACTATCCGCAATCGCTGACCGCGGCCGAGTCCTTGCTCACGCAAGCGGGGTTCCGCGTTCAGACGCCGCAGGGTCACATCTGCTGCGGCCGCCCGCTCTACGACTTTGGATTCCTCGCGGCCGCCCGCGCCTATCTGGCCCGCGTTCTTGACCGCATGGCCAATGAGATCGAAGCCGGATTGCCCTTCATCTTCCTGGAGCCAAGCTGCGCCAGCGTCTTCAAAGAAGAGTTGCTCGAACTCTTCCCCAACGATACCCGCGCCCAGAAGCTCAGCCGCCAGGTCTGGCTTCTCGCCGACTGGCTAGCCGCCAAGGCGCCGGATTGCGCCGCCGGCCGGCTGAAGGGCGCACAGATTCTCGTCCACGGGCACTGCCACCACAAAGCGGTCTTCGGGGGCCCGGCCAAGGAAATCGCGCTGCTGCGTCAAGCCGGGGCCACCGTCGAGCCCATCCAGGCCGGCTGCTGCGGCATGGCCGGACCTTTTGGCTTCGAAGCCGACAAATTCGAGGTCTCCCAAGCGATTGCCAACGACGGACTGCTCCCGGCTCTGGAATCCGCCGGACCCACGACGATCATCGCCGCCGACGGCTTCAGTTGCCGAGAACAAATCGCCCAACTCGGCCACCGTTCCGCGCTCCACTTCGCCGAGATTCTCGCGCATGAAGGCGGATGCGAAACCTGCGGCGGGATCGCGGCTACAGATCGGAATAAACGCCAACGGCCCTAAGCAGGGATTTCACGCTTTCACGCGCTTTTCGAGGAACCAATGGCTTGCCTACCTCACGGAAGAGTTTGTGCATCAGGAGTCGCCACACCACCTTGGAATCTGCAAACGGGATCAATCTCCAAACGCGATAGCGGTTCCCCAGCAATTCCCACAATGACAGAGGTAAGAAGCAAGCCATCGTGACGGACTGCGCGCCCCTCCGAGCGGCCTCTTGAGTCAGACGGGAGCGGGCGAAAAGCCAGTTGCGGATTCCGACGGCCGCATCTTCGCCGAAGAATCGCGAAAAATCGACCCAGATGGTAGGCCGCATGTCGGCTTCGATGTAATACCGCCCGGAGCCATCTGCGGCATCAATGCAAATGATGTTGGTAAAGCCGCCCGCGTCAAGGATCTGCCCCGGCGCCACCAATTCGTCGAAGACCTTCGAGCAGACCAACGGCAAGGGATAAAATTCGCGCACAATCGAGGGACCGAAGTGCGGATAGGCACGCTTAATCTCCGAGTAGGCAAAATGAATCAATGCGCGGTCGGCATAGATGGCCGAACGATCGAGTTCCTGCCCGGCAATCTCCTTCTGAATCAGCATCGGCTCGCGCGCAAGCAGCGGCTCCAGTTCTCGAAGGTCGCTGTCACTACGGCAGCGGAAGACGCCTTCGCCTCCGCTGGAAGCATCGATCTTCGCAAAGACGGGACAGCCCAGCTCATCTCCCGCCGCCAGGGCCTCCTGGACGCTTTGCGCCACTCGAAAAGGCGGAGTCTGAATGCCGCCAGCCCAAAGAGTTCGGGAAAGGCCGATCTATGAATAGACGTGAGAGAGGCAGCCGCCCGAAGCGACAAGAAGCCCCTTTGCCCTCACGCTCGAAGGCCACTCGATGGCGCAAAGAGCTCGGAGGGTCGCGTCGTCACCGACGATAACCCAATCGTAGGGCTTGGCTCGGGTGAGAATGCGCGCGCGCGCCGCTTGCATCAGTTCCTTAGACGGAGACACAACATATGCCGAGCGCACAAAAACTGGCTGGCGTGCATCAGACGCGAGCGGACGATCGCATCAACAGCAAAACCAGCTCTGGAGAGGAGGAAGGAGATAAACCAAACCAGACCCAGACTCTGCCCGATGAGCAATGCCGCCGATTGCGGAGACTGCCCCTGTTTTGGCTGTTCTGGCAAGGACATGAGATTTAGACAAAGTAACGACCAAGGCTGAAAGGAGAAACGGTTGCAGCATGCCACGAACACCGCGGCTCTCTCCGCACAACTATAGTAGGGCCTGTTAACACTATTAAAATGGCGGCAACGGGAGTAAGCAGCAGTGTTCGACGCTCCCAGGGATCAGGCTACACGCAGGGCACACCTACACGCAGGGCACACAAGGAGATTTGCAGAGGGCCAGCGATTTTTGGTACGCTCAGGCATCCTTTGAGTTGAACGAAAGGAGAGATTTCGTCATGGCAGAGGACAACAAGCCGTACGGTTTGGCGTGGTTCTTGGCAGGATTGGGGGTCGGAGCGCTGGTGGGCATTCTGTATGCCCCCAAGAGCGGCCGCGAGACCCGTGACGACCTGGTTGATAGCGCCCGCGAGGGTACCGAGTTTCTGCGCGCGCGCACCAAACAGGCTGCGGAAGAGGTCAGCGCCCTCGTGGACAAGAGCAAGGAACAGATTAGCGAGTATGTAGATCGCGGCCGTGAGGCCGTAGATCGCGGACGGGCCCAATGGGAAGAGTTCGTGGAGCGGGGCAAGAACCTTGTCAGCGAGCAGTCCGGCCGGGTATCGGCGGCGATTGACGCCGGCCGGCAAGCCTACAAGTCATCCACTGGAGCTGCCGAAACCCACGAGTATTGAACCGCTGACTAAGCACGCGCAGCAAGGGAGTGGAAATTGGTGTTCCGTTTCCGCCTGCGACGCGAATAGGTGAGAGCGGATGAACGTTCGCCGAAAGCAGACCTCCTATAGAAGAAGGTCTTTTGCGCCCAGGGGCGTATCCTATCGTGTTAGCGCGGATGCTAAGGGTTTGCACGTAAGATCATTGAGATCTTTCCCATGCCAAATTTCGACGCTCAGACCGTTCAGCTGATAATTGTCGCCGCAGTCGCGGTTGCCCTGTTGCTGCAAACCATCTTTCTGTTGGCCATTCTTGTCGTGGTGCGCAAGCAGGCGCGCTCGATCCGGGAAGACGTGGAGGATTTGCGCGCTGAGCTCCTGCCCATCATCCACAACACACGGGAACTGTTTGTGCATGTTGCGCCAAAGATTGAAGAGGCCGCCGGGAATCTGTCCGCTCTGGCCCAAGGACTGCGCGCACAAGCCTCTGACGTGCAATCTTCGGCTACCGAGATTCTCGATCGGCTGCGCCGCCAGACCACCCGCGTGGACGCAATGATGTCCACTGTCCTCGATGCCATCGACCACGCCGGGGTCTTCATGACCGAAGCTTTGGCCAAGCCCATGCGCCAGCTCTCGGGTCTGCTGGTATCCGCTCGAGCCGTCGTTGAAGCACTGCGCACCTCGGAGGGCTCGACCCATTCGCAGCCAACCCACATCCCCGGGGACAAAGATATGTTCGTCTAAGCGAATCCATAGATTTGAGGTCGCACCATGAGAACAAGCCATCGTTGTGCATTGCTGTTTCTCACTGCCCTGTTCGCGGCCTGGGCATGCGCTCAACCCGCCCCGAAGGCGTCGCTGCTGGTGGTGTGCACCACCAGCCACATGCTGGATATCATTAACCCCCATACACTCCAGGTGGTCGCGCACGTTCCCGTGGGCAACAACCCGCATGAAGTGGCTGCCTCGACCGACGGCCGCACCGCCTACGTCTCCAACTATGGCTTTGGCAGATTCCATACCATCACCGAGGTGGATGTGGAGAACCACAAGCGGATGCGCACCATCGATGTGTGGCCCCTGCGCGGCCCCCACGGACTGGACTTTGTGGACGGGAAACTATGGTTTACGGCCGAGGTGGCCAAGTCCATCGCCCGTTACGACCCCGCCACCGGCAAGGTGGACTGGATCATGGGAACCGGCCAGAACCGCACCCACATGATCTACGTCTTCCCCGGCGCGGACAAGATCGTCACCACCAACGTGAACTCCGGCACCGTGACCATTTATCAGAAATACGAGATTCGGCCTGGCGAGAACCTGCCCGGAATTCCGGCGGGGGCGAGTCTGCCGCCGGGGAGCGAATGGCTGGAGACCGTCGTCCCTTCGGGCATACGCGATGAAGGTTTTGCGGTTTCTCCCGATCGCAGGCAGATGTGGACGGCCAGCCCCGTCGACGGCCACGTGACCATCATCGATATCAACGCGAAGAAGGTGGTGGGAACGATCGACGCCCAGGCAATGCACGCCAACCGGATGGCTTTTACGCCCAACGGAAAGATGGTTCTGATCTCGGGCGGAGCAGACCTGGTGGTGATCGATGCGTCCACGCACCGGATCATCAAGCGCATCCCCCTCAATCCTGGGGCGGCAGGCCCCCGCGGCGGCATCTTGTCCAACGGCATCCAGGTTGAGCCGGGCGGGCAGCGCGCTTTCGTGGCCTGCGGTGTGGACAGCGACGTCGTGGTGGTCGATCTGAAGACCCTGACGGTATCGGGACGGATCAAGGCCGACCCCGGCCCCAATGGAATTGCGTGGGCTGAAAGGCAATAGAGAGCGGCGCCCAGCGGCTGCCGAAGCGGGTGGCCCGGCTCCGCTGGGGCGTCGACACGGCTCGTTACCCGGCGGCTTCTTCCGCGGCAGGTTCGGATGGAGTGGATACTTCCGTATCAGCCGCTCCATCAGCGGCTTCGGCCTGCACGTTGACCTTCACACGCGCCGTCACCTCCCTATAGAGCCGGATGGGCACGGTGAACTCGCCCAGGCTCTTCAGCGGCTCGCCGAGCACGATCTTGCGGCGATCGACCTCGAAGCCCTGTGCAGCCAGCTCTGCGGCAATGTCGGCCGAAGTGACCGAGCCAAAGAGATGGCCGTGCTCGCCGGCCTTGCGGATGAAGCTCAGCGCCAGAGGCTCGAGCTTGACGGCCAGTGCCTCGGCTTGCGCCTTTTCCGTGGCGGCGCGGCGCGCGGCTGCGGCCTTCATCTGCTCGATGACGGCCTTGTTGTTCTCGGTCGCCTGCATGGCCAGCTTGCGGGGCAGCAGGTAATTCCGGCCGTAGCCGTCGGCCACCTTCACCACATCTCCACGATGGCCCAGATTGTCTACATCTTCCTTCAAAATTACTTCCATAACCAACTCTCCAGTGCGCCGTGGGCGCTCTAGTCTTGGGGACGAGGCCCCGGCGCGTCCATCACGCCACACGGGGTCGTCGAACTCCAATCAGCGGCAGATCAGTGCCGCGTGGCAAAGGGCAGCAGGGCGATATTGCGAGCCTGCTTGATGGCGCGGGTCAGGCGGCGCTGATGGGTCGTGCAAACGCCGGTGAGCCGGCGAGGCACGATCTTGCCGCGCTCGGCCACGAACTGCTGCAGCAGCCGCACGTCGCGGTAGGGTATCGCGTCGATCTTCTCGGTGCAGAACTTGCACACCTTCTTGCGGCGGAAAAATTTGCCGCGGCCTCCTGCCGGGCCACCAGGACGCCCTCCGCCGGAGCGGGGACTGGAGCCCTGTGCAGGGCCGGACGCAGCTGGAGCAGCCGCGGGCGCGCTTGTTTCCGCCGTCTTTGCGTGAGTTTCTTCAGCCATCGTGTTTCCTCATCATTCGTTTTGGTCCCACCAGCGCCCTGCGCAGCGGAACAGTGGATGAAGCCGCGCAGCCATGCTCCCAGCCGGCCGCGTCAACTTGCGGTCAATCTCTCAGGCGCTGGCGTGTGCCGGCTCGGCGGATTCCTGAGCTCCGCCTTGCTCTTCGGCCGGGGGCGCAGAGTTCGCTTGCTTGCGCACGCCGCGCTGAGCCTTCACCTTGGCCAACCGCTTCTCTTCCTCGTCCATGCGCACGGTCAGAAACTTGATCACCGGCTCGGTAACGCGCAAGCGGCGCTCCAGTTCCATCACCACCGCGCCGTTGGCCCCGATGGTCAGCAGAACGTAGTTGCCCTCAGCGAACTTGCGCACCAGGTAGGCCAGCTTACGCCGGCCCATCTTTTCGGCCGACTTGTCCACTCCGCCCCCGGCTGTGACCGT
>JAKABE010000111.1 GCA_021801945.1 Acidobacteriota bacterium | reverse complement strand
ATTCTCGCGGAGGAGCATTTTGTGACCCCTGACGGCACAGTTGCGATGGTCGGCACGGGCACGCTCGACGCCGCCGCGCTGCGCTCCATGCTGCAAAATGCGCCTCCCGGAACCTGGGAACTGGTCACGCATCCTGGCTACAACGATGCGGATCTGGCCGCGGTGCGGACGCGTTTGCGCGCCTCGCGCGAGGTCGAGCGAGAAGCTCTCGGTGCGCTCCAGGAATTCCCCGAGTTGGATTTGATCTCCTTTGCCGCTCTGCAGCCGGCCATGTGCTGACGCCCGGGATGCCCGGAAAGCAGTGCGCGGGGCGCGATTCGTTTCCTCCCTCCGTGCAAACCTAGCGACAGACGCAGAGTTCTGCGACCTTACAGCCCGTCAAAAACCTGCCGGCCGTTCGGAGACGACATGCAGGGCTCGTTCGAGCGCGATGCCTGCGGTGCCGAGGCGGCCTTCTTCGAACGGCGGCGCAAGCAGTGTGACTCCCTGGGGCACGCGCCGCGGCGGGTTGAACCTGGGCAGCGGCATGGAAGGATTGGGGGCCCAGTCGCTGCGCGCTTCAGCCACCTCGACGAATCCCGCACGGAGGGTGAGCGAGGGATGGCCGGTAAAGTTGGTGATGGTCAGGGTCTCATCGCGCAAAGACGGCACCAGGAGCAGGTCAACCTCTGAGAACACCCGCGCCATCTCCGCGGCGACTTTGCGGCGGAAGCGATCGCATTGCACATAGTCAACCGCCGACAGGAAACGCGATTGGCGGAATGTGTTCGGCCACGCGTCGGGAGTCTGCATGCGCAGTTCGTCCACCTGGTTGTTGAGAGTGATCTCCTCGAAGGCCGCGGCGGACTCGGCGAACAGGATGACATTGAGATCGTCGTAGGGCCAGTCGGGCAGCGAAACCTCGACGGGAACCATGCCAAGCTGGCGCGCGGCTTCAAGCGCGGCGCGATCGACTGCGGTCGCGGGTGGCTCGTGCATCCACTTGGGGAAATAGCCGAGGCGCAGCCCGCGCACGGGCGCCGCGGCGTCAAAGTCGAGATGGCAGGGGAGGCTTTCGAGGTCTCCGGGATCGGGGCCGGAGATGGCCTGGAGAACCAGCATGGTGTCTTCCACGCTGCGGGCCATGGGGCCGAGCTTGTCCAACGACCAGCAGAGGGTCATGGCCCCGGTACGCGGCACACGGCCGAAGGTAGGCCGCAGTCCGGTGATGCCGCAGCGCACGCTGGGGCTGGTGATGCTGCCTTCCGTCTCGCTGCCGATGGAAAAGGCGACCAGACCCGCACCGGTGGCGGCTCCGGGACCGGCGCTTGAGCCGGACGAACCTTCCGCGGGCAGCCAGGGATTCATGGTCTGGCCGCCAAACCAGACATCGTTGAGCGCGAGCGCGCCCATGCTGAGTTTGGCGACCAGCACGGCTCCGGCCTGGTTGAGCCGGTCGACCACGACGGCGTTTTTTGCGGGCACACGATTGCGGAAGGGAGCCGCTCCATAGGTGGTGCGAATGCCCGCGGTATCGAGAAGATCCTTGGCGCCCCAGGGGATGCCGTGCAGCGGGCCGCGGTAACGCCCGGCGGCGATTTCGGCATCCGCACGGCGGGCCTGCTGGAGAGCGTGAGCGTCCGTCAGCGTGATGACGCAGTGAAGATCGCGATCGTAGCGACGCAGGCGTTCGAGGTAAATATTCGTGAGGCGCTCTGAAGTCAGCTTGCGCTGTTCGATCCAGCGGGAGAGATGAGTGACGGGCGCCCAGGCAATGTCCTCGTCGTTCGAAGGCAGCGGTCCAGGATCTTGACTGCGGACGAAGCGGTCGCGGGCAGGGCCGGAGGGCATGCCTGGCTGCACCGCGCGCACGGTGGACCACGGGGCCAGGCTGTCCTGCAGCGCAACTTTGCGCGGGCCGGTGCGGCGTTCGTAGAGGGGCGCCATGGCGACGCGCCAGCTCTCGGCGGCCTCCGCTAAATGCGGCGCGGTCAAGTCGACGCGCATCAGCTTTTCGGCTTCGGCAAAAGTGCTCGCGGAAACTTCCGGGCCAACGGCGGGTGCGGTTGCGAAGGCAGGAGGCTGGCCTGGCGGTGGCTCCGAGGGCTGGGCAGGAGACGCTTGCTGGGCGGCGAAGACAGGTACAGCGTTGGAGGCCGCAAGTCCTCCGGCCAGTCCGGCTGCGGATCGAACCAGGAACTTTCTGCGGGAATGTTTCATTCCATACCTCGACCATCCGAATCAGGAACCATTCTTCAAGTGGGGTAAACTCAGCTCGAAATATAGCACCGGCGAATGCGAAAGTTAGCGCAAGCTCGCAGGGCGCGTCTGGCCTAACTGCTTCCTCTGGGTCTTGATTCTCGCCCAATTGCATGGACTATATTCCAGACATGGACCACGGCGGAGGCGGCATGATGACCTCGCGGTTGGTGCGGATGCACTGCGTGGGACCGTGCATTTCATGATTCTGAAAGTGACGCCCAAGGCACAAGGGAAGGATTCCGCGGTTGTGTCGCGACAACAATTATGCCCAGCGAACTGAATTTCAAGCAGGAATTGACCGGTTGCTTCGGCTTTCCGGTCGCCGAAAATCCAACCCAGGCGATGGTGGAGCCCGCTTTTCGTTCCATGGGGTTGGATTGGCGTTATCTCACTCTCGAAGTCCGGCCGGAGAACCTTGCCGCGGCGGTTGCCGGAGCTCGAGCCTTCGGCTTCCGCGGATTCAACTGCACGATTCCGCATAAGGTCGCGGTGATCCAGTATCTCGACGGACTCGGTGAATCGGCCTCGTTGATGGGCGCAGTCAATTGTGTCGTCAATCGCGAAGGAAAGCTCATTGGCGAGAACACGGACGGCAAGGGCTTTGTCGCAAGCTTTCGCGAACTCGCCGATCCCCGTGGAAAATCTCTTGTCGTGCTGGGCGCCGGAGGCGCAGCGCGGGCCATCGGGGTCGAGATGGCTCTTGCCGGCTGTTCGCAGATTACTCTCGTGAACCGTGATGAACAGCGCGGCCGTGCGCTGGAAGCCTTGTTCTGCGGCAAGCTGCGTGAGACCGTGAAAGCCATGGGGAATGACCTGGCCATCAACTATGGGCCCTGGCGAGGCGATTTCCGCGTGCCCGCCGGCACGGACATCCTGGTGAACGCGACCTCAATTGGGCTCTTCCCGGATGTCAACGCGCGCATTCCGCTGGCCATGGAAACTGTCTCCGCGGAAACAATTGTTGCGGATGTAATTCCCAACCCGCCCGCGACTCGGCTCGTGCGCGAGGCCCGGCAGAAGGGTTGCCGCGTGATCGACGGTCTCGCCATGCTCGTCGGCCAAGGCGTCATCGGCGTCGAATATTGGACAGGAAAAGCTCCTGACGCGGCGGTGATGCGCCGTGCATTGGAGCAGGTTTTCGCATAGTTCTTGCCGCGTTTTTCTTCCTGCCCAAACACTTGCTGAAGTTTCTGTTGCGCGACGCGTTGGAGAGGGTGGATTTTTCAGTGCTTTCCCTGCGCCTCTCCCGAGGTGCGGATGTGGTTTGCGCCAGGGTGAAGCTGCCAGATCTTACCTTGGAAGACGAAGGCGCCGCTCAGTCCGGCGGGCAGTGTAATTGCGGCATCCAGGCCGTTCCCGTTCCTCCGGTATTCCACCTCGATCATGCCGTCAGGGTGCGGGTAAGTTGCTGTGAGCGAAGCCAGTGAGCCGAGATGGGGAGCAATGCGCACGGTCCTGAAACCGGAACTGGCCGGCTCAATCCCCGCTACCAGGGTCAACAGGTCGTAGATCGGATGTGCGCTCCATGCGTGCGAGTCAGAACGCGTGTTGCCCGGGACCTCGGGCCAGGTGCTGAAATGAAGAGCGAGCATCTGCCGCCACGGTTGGATCGAGGTAAGGTAATCGTCCGCCATTCCGGCATGGTCGAGGGCGCGAGCCAGGTAGAAGCGGAAGTAGTACGAGGCGCTCAGGACCCCATCCGGCGTGGTTCCCGGCTCAATGGCCAGCAGCTTCTGAAGGACCGCCTTCTGTTGGGCTTTGGGAATGGCGTCATGGAGGACACCCAGGATATTGGCTTGCTGGCTGAAGACCGTCTTATCGGGATTGTCAGCGAGCATTTCGCGGGAAGGAACCCAGCACATGCTGTAGATGCCGGTGCGAACGCGCGCGGCGCGAGTGCGATAGCGCGCGGCGAAGGCCGGATCTCCGAACGCGTCTTCAAGGTCGGCCGCATCGTCGAGAGCGCCCAGATACTGAAGCGTGGTGACGCAGGATTGGCCGCGCGAACCGTAGGTAGGAATCTCGCCCGAGGGAACCCAGTCGATAAAGCTCCACCAGGGCAGCTCGCGGAGCAGACCGTCGGGCTGCTCGTACTGGCCAAACCAGCCAAGAACTGCGCGCGTGCCCATCAGCGATTCGCGGACAGGAGCAGGGTCGGGGCGATACATCCAGTAGTCGTGCAGCATGCCGATCCACAAAAGCGAGAACGTAGGAATGTTCTGCGGCAGCGAACTTGGATAACGGCTGCGGGTAATGCCTTCGGGAATGCGCGAATCGTTAAACGCTTCAAGAGCCTGGCGGGCGAGGCGGTCGTCGCCGGTCACGGCATACGAAATCAGGGCCTGGATGCGGGTGTCGCCTACATATTGAAGTTGCTCGAAGTAGGGCGTGTCCATGTAAGTTTCGTGGGCGTCGAGGTGGGCGGTGCGCCAACTAATGTCCCATATCCTGGCGAGTTCGGGATCGGGCGCCTGGAAGTTAGCGCGCTCATTGAACGGGTATGCGGTGAATGCGGCGGTAAGGGAATTGAGCTGGAGAGGCTCGGCGCCGGTGCGAATGTCGAGATCGAGATAGCGCCATGTGCGCCACCACAAAGGCTCGAATTCCCGGTTGGCGCCGCCATCGGGCAGGAACTCATCGCGCAGGCCGAGAGCCTGCCGCGGATGTTGCCGCCCCTGCGCGTCGGTGTACGCGACGGCATCGCGGTCACCTTTGTGCTCCTCATTGTCATACAGAGCTTCGGAGTAGGTGAGCCAGATCTGCGAGCCTTTGCCGCCCGAAACCGTGAGCTGCGGATACGCAGTGGTGAGCGTCTTGCGGTCGAGCAGAAGATGAAGATGCGCGTTCGCGGGGATGGTGACCGGGTGAGCAGGAAACGCAGTCATACCGGGCTGTTCGCTTGCTATCGAGCCGACAACGCGGCCAGCGCCGGTCGCAGTGTAGTCCATGTGCGGCAAGGTGTCCGGCACCAGCCACCAGGGATTGTCTCCGGTGGCGTCGGCGGAGTGAGCACGATTGACGCCCGCACCGTTGCTGTCGCGCATCGGGGTCGCAACGGGAACCCAGCCGGAACTGGTATCGGACGGATCGTTCCAGTTCCAGTTGTAGCGAGGGGCATCGATTTCCTCACCGGGACCGGCTGCCATGTAGCCGCGCAAATTCACGGAACTGCGGTCAAGAGCGCGATGGCCGGACTCGATCTCAACCTGCCAATCCTGCGGCGTGCTGATGCCGTCGCTGCCCGTGGCGTCGCTCTCAAGCAGAAACGCGGTGCGGTCGCTCATCTGGGCGAGAGGGGCGAAGATACCCCAATTCCAGACGGCCGCGGTGACCAGGTTCCTGCCGGGGCGAAGAAACGGGGCCAGGTCAAATCGCTCATAGCGCCAGTGGGTCAGATCGCCGCGCGCGGGACCATCGCCGACGCGCTTACCATTGACATACAGAATGAAGCGATTGTCGGCGCTGACGCGGACGACATAGCTGGCCGGAACGGCCGCAAGGCTGACGAAGCGGCGGAAGTGCAGAACAATCGGTTCGCGCAGTGGAGCGTCAGGGTGCGTCACCCAGGATGCGTGCCAGATGCGATGCGGTGGATCGGGCTGCGTTCCGGATTGAGCTGAGCCGAAAGGAGCGGCGAGAAGACCAAGGGCAAGAGAGAGGATTGCAAAGGCTGGACGCATGCGGCGAACCTCGCAGTTTAGCTTACCAGCCGAATCGCGGCATCCATCAATCCGCCTCATTGGGCATTAGAAAGAGTTATTGGACTGCGGGTGGGCGGCGGCTCGATCATCCATTGAAGGGGCCTTGCATCCGCCCCAGTTCTATGCCCCTTCTCCGGAAACCAATCCCGTTGACTGCACGACGCGCCGGCGTCCGTTCTGCGCACCCTCGGAGCCCAGCCTCGAATCACACATCCCCAAGGAGGATCGCGATGAAACATCTTACTCGTAGAGCGTTCGTTTCCGGAGCAGCCGCACTGGGTGTGGCAGCGGGCGGTGCCGGAGCCGCCGAGAGTCAGTTGGTGTGGAAAACAACCGACTGGAACCCTGCGGCGTTTCAGGCGCTGGTCAGGTACACCGCGCGCGCCAAGCAGGTCTACGACATTGTCAAGATCAACGACGGCATGTTTCTCAACAACGTCAAGAATTCGCTGAACGGGCTCGAGTTCGGCTTCGGCGTGCCGGCCGCGGAGATCAAAATCGCGGTGGCGATGCACGGACCTGCCAACATGCTCAACTATGACGACTCCATCTGGAGCAAATACCAGATCGGCGAATGGATCAAAGTTACCGACCCTGAAACCGGCAAGCCGGCGGTGCGCAATATCTTTGTCGGCAAGGTCAAGGCAAGCCGGCCGGGCGCGGCGCAGAATCCCGACGACCCGGATTCCATGTACCAGGCAAAGGACATTGCCACGTTGCGTCACCGTGGCGTGCAGTTCCTGAGCTGTCATACGGCCACCGAGGAGCAGGCGCGCGCTCTCGTGCGCATGCGCAATCTGAGTACATCCCCGGAAGAAATCGTCAAGGATATGCTTGCGCACACCATCGAAGGAACGATCGTGGTGCCCTCCATGGTGGCCGCAATCGCACTGCTCCAGAACGAAGGGCGCTACAGCTACATCACGGTCGGATAGTTTGAGAGGAGCACTGCGAATGAAATTCCGCGCATTCCTCGTGTTTGCGTTCCTTGCCGCAGGCCGCGGCGCCGCGGCGCAGGCGGTGCCTCCCTGGAGCGGCCAGGCCAATAATCCGGCGCGCGACCGGGGTTTCGTATTTCACGTGCCGGATGTCGACAATGTTCCCGACCTGCACGGCAACCCGTCCAATGCGCGGCTCGTTCTTTTCATTGGCGGGAATCAATTCTTCGTGCTGCCGCAGTTGATCGCGGCATTCGAGGCCCATCACCCAGAACTCACCGGCCATATCTTCTACGAGACGCTGCCCCCGGGCATCCTGCGCAAGCAGATGGCCGCGGGCAATACCCTCACGCTCGGCAACCTCACTCTCACCGTGCCTCCGGACGTCTACGAGGCCGGCACCCGCGCGCTGGGCGAGATGCACAAGGCCGGGCAAGTGGGGAACGTGGTTCCCTACGCGACCAACACGCTCGAGATCATGGTCAGGGCCGGCAATCCTCAGGGAATCCATTCCCTGAACGATCTTGCGCGGCCGGAGCTCCGACTCTCGATGCCCAACCCGCAGTGGGAGGGCGTCGCCAATCAGATTGCCAATTCGTTGCGCAAGGCCGGGGGCGAGAGTCTTTATCAAGCCGTATATGTGACCAAGGTGCAGACCGGCAAAACCAGGCTTACCGAGATTCACCATCGCCAGACGCCGATGCGGATCCTGCAAAACCAAGCCGATGCCGGAGTGACCTGGGCCTCGGAGGTGCGATTCCAGGAAAGCATCCACAATCCCATCGCCGGCGTCGCGATTCCCCAGGATCAGAACACGACCGCGGTATATGCCGGCGGCGTGGTCACCGGGGCGCCGCATCCGCAGGCTGCCGCGCAGTGGCTGGAGTTTCTCAAGACCCCCGAGGCGCAGGCCATCTATCGTCGCTTCGGATTTCAATCGATCGCGGCATCGCCGCACCAGGAGTAATCGTCATGGCGCTTAAGAGCACCATTTATTTTGCAGCCCTTTGTCTCGGTGTGGCCCTCGGCAGCGGCATTGCGGTTGGAACTTCACTTCAGCCTGCGGAGGCCGCGGCACAGAGCGGTACCCAGGCCGCGCAGCCGCAACCTCCCGCCAATGATCCCGCGGCCCGCGGCAAACTTATCTTCGACCAGACGCCTAAATTTGCCACTCAGTATGTTGGCAACAAGTTGGCGTGCAGCGACTGCCATCTGAGTAGCGGCACCGCCGACGGCTCCGCGCCCATGATCGGCGTGGCCGGGCTCTTTCCCATGTTCAGCCAGCGCGCCGGCCGCGTCATCACGCTCAAGGAACGCATCAACGAGTGCTTCGTCCGCAGCGAGAACGGCCGGCCGCTCCCGTCCGACAGCCCCGAGATGCTGGCCATGGTGGCGTACATCGAATCGCTCTCGCTAGGCCAGCAGCACGGCAAGCCCTACGCAAAACGCGGCCTCGTGAAGCTCCCGGAGTTGACGGGAGATCCCGTGCGCGGCAAAGCTGTGTACGCACAGACCGGCTGCGCCGGTTGTCATGGCGGCAACGGCGCCGGCATGCCGCCCGTCATGCCACCGCTGTGGGGACCGAATTCGTATAACGACGGGGCGGGCATGGACAAGCCCGCAAAAATGGCTGCCTGGGTTTACCGCAACATGCCGCAAAATAACCCAGGCTCGCTGACGTACCAGCAGGCCTATGACGTGTCTGCCTATATCCACACGATGCCGCATCCCAAATTCAATCCGGTGTACAAATCTTTTTGAGATCGGAATCGTGTAAACCAATTTGATTGGTCAGCCTCGATCGAGTCCGCCACAAGCATCGAAAAAGATTCGCGGGGCGGGTCCTGGAAAGTTCTCAAATGTTCCCACTGCTGTTCAAAACAGCAGGGATTGTGTTGAACTGGCGTTGATTTGACAGAGCATAGGCCCGGGAGCCCGGGTTTTGAGGAAACGGGTTGGGTGGTTCCGGGTTATGCGTGGAGTTGTCTGCCGTCTAAGATGTGCTCCGATAGGTGTTGTGGTGGTGCGCTGAAGCCCTTGTCGAGTGATTCTGCCGTCCAAGTCAGTTGA
>JAKABE010000110.1 GCA_021801945.1 Acidobacteriota bacterium | reverse complement strand
AGTTTGCCGAGGCCCTGCGCAAAGCCAAAGACGCTCCCGAGGGCAAGCCGCTGCGCGATTTCGACCTGGACTAAGGAGCGAGCCTCCTCAAGGTTACACAGGCCCTGTGCCGCGAAAAATCTCCCCGCCCCGCCCATTGGGGTGATACTACTTGAGAGACGAATCCTGCGCTGCCACCGGTCGCGCAGGGGATCGAAAGGAGAAACCATGGTGGTTGTGCCGCTCTCTCAACCAGCGCATGATTCCGCTGTCCCGCTATCGGCTCCGTGCTCCAATTCGGTGAGCCTAGTCCGGATTGCCGCGGCCGGCTCGCTCACTGCCAGCGGCGTTCTCCTGGCGAACGGAAAGCGCCGCGCCGGTTTGGTGTTGGCTGTCTCGGGCACTACCCTGGCCATGCTGGACCAGCAGGAGACGGTGCGTCGGTGGTGGAACGCGCTGCCCGGCTATATTGCCGAGGTTCAGGAGATGCTCGGGCGCGTGCAGAAGGCGCTGGACTCATTCGCCGTCCAGCGCGAAAAGCTGCACAATATCTTAAACAAGTAGCCGCATCTTCTTGAAAATAAAGCATGAAAATCTGGCTATGCCTTGATTTGTTAGCGAGTCTGCTTGGAAAGTACGGGCTTCGGCCAGTGCGTAAGTCGAGCAAGAAACCCAAGCTTCAGTCCCTGGGGATAAGTCCCTCTTCAAACTGAGCCACTTTCGGGTCTTTGCAGGCTGCGGAAAAGCTCGCTCTGAGCAGTGCTTTGTAAAAGGGCACGGCTTCAGTCGTGCCGCAAGAGGAACAAAATAGAGAAAGGGCTTTAGCCCCTGCGGGATGTTCTTTGCCCTTTTCGCGGGCTGGCCTTCATTCTTCTCCAGCCTCCTTAGGCCCCCGGAACGAGGCAAGACAAGGCAGGCTAATGCCAGAGCTAGAGCCCCGGCTTCCGGAATTCCCATGTTTGCGGCGGGATCTCTTCGATTCGTATAGCGCAGCCTAATGGCCGGTCTGAATCTTCACCAGCTCCTGACCGCTCGGCGCAACCATCCGCGTCTGCGGCGCACGCCAGTGGTCGATGTAGCTGATGCGGTGCACGCAGCCGATGGTGCAATGCGGGGCGCAGCTCTTGGCGGTCAGAAACTCGCGCTTTACGTCCTCGCGCGTGTACTCGGCCAGGGGCACGCCCGGATAGCCGCGCTGTTGCGAGCAGTAGTGCACCAGTCCGTCCTCGCAAATGTACAAGTAGCGTGAGCCGGCGCGGCAGCGCCATTCGTTGGGCCGTCCCTGCGCTATCGCCTCCTGGAACTTGTCGAACTGCGCATAGTTGGTCTTCTTCCGATTGTTCATCTCAAAGTAGACCTTGGCCTCGTCGCCGGTGAGCGGCTTCAATTGGCCGTCGCCGTCGTGAATGATTCCGATGGTCGATTCAAAGCCGAGTTCGAGCGCGCGCCGTCCGATCACCAGCGCGTCGTTGGGGTTCCTGATCCCACCCCCAACCACGGAATTGATGTTCACGTGGAACTCCGCGTACTCGGCCAGCATCTGGAGCTTCTTGTCCAGCACCTTCAGGCTTTTCTTGGAGATCTCGTCCGGTTCCAGGTTGTCGATTGAGATCTGCATGTGGTCGAGGCCGGCGCGGTTCAGGCGTTCGATGCGCTCGGCATTCAGCAGATAGCCGTTGGTGATCATGCCGGCGATGGCGCCGGTGCGCCGCATCCTGCGGATGATCTCGTCCAGCTGTGGATGGGTGAGCGGCTCTCCGCCGCTGATGCCGATCATGGCCGTTCCCAGCCGGCCCAGGTGGTCGATCCGCCGGTACATCTCTTCAAGCGGCACGGGCTCCGACACCTTGTCGTACTCGTTGCAGTAGGCGCAGCTCAAGTTGCAGAAGCGCATGGGGATAATCTGCGCCAGGACCGGGTGGTCCTTGGAAGCCAGGGCACGGGCCACCATGGCGTACTCGCGGACCTTCCGCTGCGCCGCGATCAGCCGCCCTCGCAGGGTCGCTTTTCGGGGAATTGCCATCGGTTCTATTGAAACACAATCGTCATCACACGGGGCGGCTGCCTCACCACGGCCAGAAGGGCTAAGGTCTCACTGCTGAGGCACGGAAACCACGATGCCGTGGCTGCCTCCGGCGCTCCCGTTCAATGGCTTCCGTAAGCAATGCGCCAGATCCGGCCTTTTTCCGAATCGGCCACATAAAGAGATCCGTGCGGTCCGACGGCCGCGCCTATGGGTCGGTAGGTTGCCCGTCCGCGACTGCTGCTGGAGGCGCCAAACTCCGCGAATCCGGTAGCAAACACCCTCGGAGCGCCGGCTACCCCGCTGCGATTGAAGGGCAGGAAAACCACGTCAAAGCCATAATGTCTGGGGACGCCATTCTGAAGCCTGAAGGTGCCGTGCTGAACGGTGAAGGCTCCATCGCGGTAGGACGCTGGAAACTGACGGCCGGTGTAGAACACCAGATCGACTTCCGATGCGCGGGGCTGAAAGGTGAGCACCGGGGTGGAATACTTGCCCGGCGGAGCCGTCTCGTTTCCGTTGCCGCCGTAGGCGGGCGCGATCAGACGCAGCTTGCGGACGCCGTCGTAATAGGTGTAGGGCCAGCCAAAATTGGCGCCTGGCGTGACGCGGTACATCCCGTCAGCGATTTGATTTTCCGCCTGCCGGCTGACGTACTGAGGCCAGAACCTGTGAGTCTCGTCCACGCCCTCCGTGATCACGTAGAGATGCCCATCGTCAGGAGACCAAGCGAGCGCAGTCGTTTCGCGAAGGCCAGTGGCAATCTGCGCGCCGCCGCGGGCGAACTTCTGATCGATTCTGGCGGCGCTGAAACGCCGGATTCCCGCACGTTCTCCCAGGTCGGGGCAGGGGTTCAACTCCACCGGCGGAGAGCCGCGTTTGGGCCGCGCCTCGGAATCGGTGCAGAAATTTCCAGAAGCCTCAATGGCAACATAGAGGTTTCCTTTTCCATCGAAGGCCAGCGGGACCTTGGCCCGGGCGAAGCCGGGATGGGAGGCGGGCAGACCTTCCACCACGATCTGCGGATCCTTCTCCGGCAACAGGCTGTTGCCGCTGAACCGGAATCGGTAGACCGCCGAAGCGGTGGAGGCATACAGGTCGCCCTTGGAGAATTCAATTCCAGTCCCGCCGTCTACGGTGCTGAAATGCACGATCCGGTCGGCCTTGTGGTTCACGCCTAAATGGAGGGCAATAATCCCGCTCCCGGCGTGCCGTCTGTCCACCGGAGTCGAGACGTAGATATCGCCGTTTGCCCTAACCGCCAAATGGCGCACCGGGCCTAGGCCGTCGGCCACGACCGTCGCCTGAAAACCAGGCGGCAATTTCAGTCCATCGGGTGCTTGGGTGGCGGCAGGGCCAGCAGCTAAGACCAGAGCAAGGGTAATCAGAAGTGGCTTTATTTGGGGTTCCTCCGTTGGGGATACCGGGCAGGAATCGCGCCTCAAGCAAATCCAATTTTGGAAGGGGCGAAGTCGCTTTCGTGCCGTATTTCGGGACTCCGGCAAGCTGGCTGACCGGGAAGGACCGCGAATCAACCCGGGAGGCACAGGCCGGGTCCGCCGCATCTGCCATTGCTCTTTGGCTCCCCATCTGGCTCGGCCGGGTCGGGACCTCCGCCTGGTTAAAAGGCCGGTGCAACCGGGCTGTTCCGTCCCCCACCCTTTTGTGAAGGGAGCGCAGCGTTGGCGGAGCCCGGTTCGGCGCCGGGTTGCGCCTGCTGTTTCTTGGCCAGGATGATTGGCGTTTGGGAGATGGCGTTGCCTTTACGGCCGGCGGCCATCCCGATCACCCTGCGGGCGTAGTCAGCCACCATGTCCACTCCGGCGGAATACCTAGCATTGGGATCGCGGCTGCCGCCGTTGTAGGCGCCTTCGGCTTTCTGCACATTGCCGTGGAAGGAATCCAGAAGATGACGCAACAGCAGCCCGGCGTAAGTGGTAAGAACGCCGGTGCTCAGTTGATTGAAGTTGAGCCTGAGCGGCGGCCGCAGACGTGCGGGGAGTTCGCTGTAGTCGCGGCTTCTGCGGTCGCGCAGGCAGAGGTCGTGAGCGTAGCGCAGGGTTTCCCGCGTGATTTGCCACGGGCCAACGGAGTAGTTGCTGACGAGAACGCGGCCGTGACGGCGGCGGAGAACAATGTCGCCGGATTGGGCGTAGCGCCTCCAGACGGCGTGCTTCAGGTCGCCACGGATGTCGAGGTAATTGTTTTCCATGGCGCCGATGCCGAGAAGCATGGGGAGCGGGATGTTGTAGAACTGGGCTACGTCGATCATGTCGGCCGCAAAGTCGCGGGCGTCGTCGGTGGTCAGCTCCTTGCCCGCTGCGGGCTCCAGATGAAGGCGAACCCGGCGGTCAGTGCGCACTTTGAAAAGAATGAAGCTCGCCACTGCGGAGGTGAGCGCGTCGCGGGGCAGCTCCAGGAGTCGCTGCCGCACAGGTCGTTGGTAGGCGGCGTTGAAGAGTTTGGTCTCGTTTTCCCAGCGGAGAACTTCGAAATAGGGCGGGGATTCCAGCTTGTAGGTGTCGATGTAACCACCGGTCAGCAGGTAGCCCATGGTATTCCAGGCGGTGAACAGGTCGTTGGGCAACTGCACGTAGAGCGTGTATTCGGGACCGGCCGTTCTTTCGCTCGGCACCAGGAAGACGTTGCGGCCGGCGAGGCTCTGCATCCCTTTCAAGTAGTCGTAGCGCAAGTACGCTGTGAGCTCGTCCCTGTAGGCGCCCACCGCGGCCACGAGGATGCCATTGGGCATCGGCATGATAGTCTGCTTGCCGCGGAAGAAGACTCGCGGAATGAAGTCGCGCGTGATCCTGGGCATCGGCTGCACGTAAGAGAGCAGCATGTAGGTGCCGGCAAGGGTTGCGCACCAGACGGCGACGGCGAAGGACCGGCGCAGGATGCGGCGGCGGAGGATGCGGCGGAGGGCTTCCTGACTGGGTTCGGGCGAATCATCCTGCCGACCTGAATCTGCCCGCGCGATCTCAAGGGTGGAGTTAAATGAGTCCTTCAGGAGACCAGGACGTTGCAGCGCGTCGGCCATCTGGGGGTGCCCCTCAAACTTCCGCTGGGCAAACAATAGCATATCCAGCGGGATCAGGCGGTCGCGCGGATCATGGGTTTGCTTCTTTCCCTATCGACGCGGGAAATCGAAGGCAAACTTCCAGGCGGCGCCCACGCTCGCGGAAACCCCTGCGCAAGGATGGGCGCCTGCCTATGACATTCCAATTCGGCTACTTGCTCGAACCACCACCCGAGGATGAAGACGTACCATGGGTAGTTTTGGAAGACGCGCTACCTGTACTTGGCGCGGCCTGTCCCGATGCCCCCTCTTGAGAGGCCCCTGACTCAGGCAATGGAACAATAACCACGTCCCCTACTTCCGATTGCACGTTGGCTTCTCCGCAGTCGCTGTTCTTGCCGGCCGCGTTAAAACGGCAACCATAGAGGCCGGCCCTGGGTACGGCACAATCCCCGGCATTGAGTTGCGTGACCCACCAGCCCGAACCGGCTGGCCGTTTGCGCGTATTGCCCTTCGCGTAGACAGCCATCAGCGTAGAACCCGTGGCCGTTTGTCCATCCCCGCACGTGAAGGTGCGCTCGTTGCTGAGGTAGAGGATCTTCGCGTGATTGTCCCATGCCTCATTGACTAAGACCGGCTGACCGGAGCCATTGACATCCAGCTGCTCAGCCCAGAACGAACGCAGATGTGGACTTCCCTTGAAGTGAACCGCGGCTTCTCCTCTGCCAAATGCCTCGCTGACGGGCTTTCTCTTGGCATGCGGTCCTGGCTTATGAGTTTTCGCCTTTGCCTCGATAGCTGGCGATACCTTGATGTTAGGCACTGACGGTGCGGGCCTCTTGACTGCTTGTTGCGGACTTGCCGCGGGCTTCGAGGCTTGTTTGCAGCCCCCAGCCAGCAACGCGAGAGAGGTTGCGAGCGAAAAAGCAAATATACGACCTACCCCAATCTTCATTTTTTATCCTCTTTCCGAAGGAACTCTGTCTGCAGAAGATTTCTGGAAATCGTTCTCTTCGGTTCCCTCGGCGAAATATCTAATTCGGTGAGTTTCAGAGTAGAAAAAGCTAAGCTACGTTACTGCGAATGTTTGGATGCGTTTGCAGCCGCGTAGGATGTGTGGCCGCTGGAGGAGTTAGAGAAATGTTGCGGCGGAGCTCTCTGTAAGCGCTGCTCGAAGTCACCCTTCGCCGCGTCCAGCTTGGTCTGCGCGCACGCCGCCTGCCGCGTTCTCTGGCCTTCGATCCGGCACCCCGAGGAAGCACAATCCGGTCCAGTCCAATCGAAAACCCATCGGCGAGGGAAGATTTAGAATGAAAACTCGCTTGGTGCTTCTCGATGAAGGTCTTTCTTACTGGCGCCACTGGATTTGTCGGTCATCACGTGGCGCGCGCCTTGGCCGCCGAGGGTGCCGCTCTGCGCCTCCTCGTCCGCAGATCGAGCAATCTCGCCAACCTCGAAGGCATTCCCGGTGAACCCCTCTTCGGTGACCTTACCGACCCCGAGTCCCTCCGCACGGCCATCGCCGGCTGCGATGCCGTCGTCCATGTTGCCGCCGACTACCGCCTCTGGATTCCCGATCCTGCCGCCATGTACCGCGCCAATGTGGACGGCACACGCGCGCTGCTGCGTCTGGCCCGCGAGGCCGGCGTACCGCGCTTTGTCTACACCTCCAGCGTGGCCACCATGCACTTCCGCACCGACGGCATCGTCATCGATGAAGATACTCCCGTCTCGCTGGCCGACATGGTGGGCCACTACAAGCGCTCCAAGTTCATGGCTGAGCAGGAGGCCGTCGCCGCCGCCCAGGCCGGCCAGCAGGTCATCATCCTCAATCCCACCACGCCCGTTGGTCCCAATGACCGCAAGCCCACGCCCACCGGCCGCATCTTTGTCGACTTCCTCAACCGCAAGTTTCCCGCCTACGTGGACACCGGCCTCAATCTCGTCGATGTCTCCGAAGTCGCGCGCGCGCACGCGCTGGTCCTGACCAAAGGCCAGTCCGGCCGGCGCTATATCCTGGGCGGCGAGAATCTCACCCTCAAGCAGATCCTCGACAAAATGTCGGCCATCACCGGTATTCCTTCGCCCACCGTCGAGATTCCTTTTGCCATCGCCGCCACCTACGCGTTCTTCGAGGAGTGGATTACCGGCCGCATCCGTGGCAAGGAGCCGCGTGCCACTCTCGAAGAGGTCCGCATGGGCCGCAAGAAGATGTTCGCTTCCAGTGCCCGCGCCCAACAGGAGTTGGATTTTCGCATCGTGCCCGTCTATCGGGCCATGCGCTCCGCCATCGAGTGGTTCCGCGAAAACGGCTACGCGCCGTCCAGGCCATGACCCGCACCGCCATCATCGCCGCCCTGCCCGGCGAGCTCAAGCCGCTGGTCCGCGGCTGGCAACACGGTATGCGCAACGGCATCCATTTCTGGGCCCAGCGCAACGAGGAAGACGAGTGGATCGCCGCCTGTGCCGGCGCCGGCCAGCCAGCTGCCACGCGTGCCTTCGCTGCCCTTGAAGACGGCGGGCCTATCGACCTGGTCTTCTCCGTCGGCTGGGCCGGAGCGCTTACGCCCGATCTCTTGCCGGGCAGCGCCCACAACGCCGCCGGAGTCATTGACGCGAATACGGGTGAACGCTTCGCCTGCGAGGCGGGAGCCGGGGATCTTTGGCTCATCACCAGTCCACGCGTCGCCAATGAAGCGGAGAAGCTGCGTCTTGCTGAGACCTATGGGGCGGGCCTGGTGGATATGGAAGCCGCTGCCATCGCCCGGTTGGCCGCCATGCGCGAGATTCCGTTCTACTGCATCAAAGGCATCAGCGACGCTCTCCATGACCGTCTGCCCGATCTCGACCGTTTTCTCTCCCCCTCCGGCAGCTTCCGGCTTGCCCGTTTCGTCCGCTTTGCCCTGTTCCGGCCCTGGTACTGGCCCGCATTGACGCGTATGGGTGAAAATAGCAGGAAGGCTTCCCGGAGTATTGCGGAGTCGTTGCTCAATTTTCTCCGTGAGTGAGGTCAAAACAAAAAAACGAATGGCTACCCAAATTTCCAGCCCCGCATCCCAGGTCGCTTCTTCCATTCCCGCCTCTATGCGCGCCGTTGTCTATCACGGCATCAACGATATGCGCGTGGAAACCGTTCCCGTGCCTCGCATCGGCCCCGGTGAGTTGTTGATCAAGATTGCTACATGCGGTGTTTGCGGCACCGATCTCAAGAAAATTCACATGGGCTCGCACTCCGCGCCCCGCATCTTTGGCCACGAGATGGCCGGAATCGTGGCTGCCGTGGGCGAAGGCGTCGCCGGCTATGCCCTGGGCGACCGCGTGATGAGCTTTCACCACGTCCCTTGCGGCGAGTGCTATTACTGCCGCAAGCAGACTCCGGCGCAGTGCCCGCTCTACAAGAAGACCGGCGCCACCGCGGGCTTTGAGCCCTCCGGCGGCGGATTTGCCGAGTACGTACGCGTGATGGACTTTGTGGTGGCCCGCGGCGGCGTGGTTAAAATTCCCGACGGCGTACCCTTCGAGCAGGCGGCCTTCGTCGAGCCGCTGAACACCGTTTTGAAGGGCGTCAAAATGCTTAACTTGGCCTCCGACGACACCGTACTGGTCATCGGCCAGGGCCCCATCGGGCTCATGCACGCCGCCTTGGCGCGCCGTGCCGGCGCCCGCGTCCTCACCTCCGACCTTTTCCCTGAGCGCCACGCCATCGCCGCCCGCTTCGGCCTCAAGGATCCGATTCACGCCGACAAGGAGAGCGTGGTCGAGCGCGTCTTTGCGGAGACCGATGGCCGTGGTGCCGACGCCGTCATCCTCGCGGTGGGCGGGAATGCGCTCATCCGCACCGCTATGGACGCCGTCCGCCCCGGCGGCAAGGTTCTGCTCTTTGCCCAAACCCAGCACGGCGAGGCCACCATCGACCCGGCGGCGGTTTGTGTGGATGAGAAGACCCTTCTCGGCTCATACTCTTCTTCGTTCCCGATTCTCGGCGAGGTCACCCGTCTG
>JAKABE010000109.1 GCA_021801945.1 Acidobacteriota bacterium | reverse complement strand
TCCGTCAATCGTTCGAGCCGTTCATCAATAGTCATCGTTTGTCTCCGTCGCCGATACGCGAAACCCAATTGCGTTGTGATCCTGAGCGAAGTCCGCCGTTCATTCGACGTGTCTCTCGCTATAGAGATGTTCCATCAGTCCCTTGAGAAAGTCTCTACGGCCTTCAAAATCTTCCGGTGAAATCGCGAAAGAGTACATCCCCCACGAACTGTCGATTGCGGCGTCCACACCTGCATTTCTGAATAGCGTTTCCATTTGGGGGGACTCAGCAACATATAGACCGACCTTGATTTGCTTCTTCTGAGGCCAAAAAATGGCCGTGAGCTTTCTTGACATTCCGCGGTTGATGGCGATGTAGGATTGCGTGTAATGCAACCGCAAGTTGGGGTCGAATTCCTTGGCGATCCCGAAGATGCTGTCAAGGAGCTGCATGATTTTCGGGCCGGCATAATTCTTCCATCCCCGTTCGTTCGCTTCTCCATTTGAGGTTTCTTCGTCCAAGCCCGACTGCTCAGGAGAAAGGTCCAGCACTTTTGTGAACGCCACCGTTGCCTTGCCATCAACCTCGATGCAACTCATCTGGACCGCTATGAGGGGAATCTTCTGGTTGAAAAGCCTGATGACATTAAAGAATCTGCGGGTGAGCCCCTCGGCAACGAGCACCGCAACGTGGTCGTGCGAGGGGTTTGTTCTCTCAAGCAGATCCCAATACTCAATCGTCCGGATAATGTGAGATGGGTCCGTATCTCCAAGCTGGAGTTCAACCGCGTAGCGCGTCTTAGCTCCCGGTTCTTCCAGGAGAATGTCGAGACGTCCCCCGCCCGGAAGCGGCTTTTCCCTCTGAATGCATTTGAGGTTCTTGCTTAGCCCCAGAACCGAGGGGTCATTGGCGATAATCTCCTGGATTCTGTCCTCGCCGCCGATGACGTTGGCAGCAAGAGGATTTGCCTTGACGTATTCCATGCGGTCCTTCCCCTATACCACTGTCAGTTGCGGCATTTCCTTCTTTGCATACGGGCACGGTTTCCCGTCCAGATGATCTTCAAACTCTTTGCGAAACTTCTTCACAAACGCGATGGTCGGCATGGCCGCGGCGTCGCCGAGCGGGCAGAAGGTGCGGCCCAGCATGTTTTCTGCGAGGTAGCGGATGTTGTCGATGTCCTTGGCCGCGCCGAAACCCGCGTGAAAACGGGTGAGCGATTTCTTGAGCCAGTCGGTGCCTTCGCGGCAGGGAATGCACCAGCCGCAGCTCTCGTGCTGATAAAAGCTGATGGTGCGCAGCGCGAACTCGACCATGCAGGTCTGGTCGTCGATCACCACCACGCCGCCGGAGCCGAGCATCGATCCGGCCTTGCCTACCTGGTCGAAATCGAGGCCGATGTCGATCTCTTCGGGCAGCAGCACCGGCGTTGACGATCCGCCCGGAACAATCGCTTTGAGGCCGCGTCCGCCGCGCACACCGCCCGCAACTTCATAAACGAGCTTCTTCAGGTTGTAGCCCATGGGCAATTCGTAAACGCCCGGCCGCTCGGCGTGGCCGCTCACCGAAAACAGGCGCGTGCCGCCGTTGCGCGGCGTGCCGACCTCAGAATATGCGGCTGCGCCCATGGCGATGACGTGCGGCACGGTGGCAATGGTTTCGGCGTTGTTGATGACGGTGGGTCCGCCGTAGAGGCCCACCACGGCAGGGAACGGCGGCTTGATGCGCGGCACGCCGCGCTTGCCTTCGAGCGATTCCATGAGCGCCGACTCTTCGCCCACTTCGTAGGCGCCGGCGCCGGTCTGGGTAATGATCTGGAACTCGGTGTCGCTGCCGAAGATGTTCTTGCCCAGGAATCCGCGCGCATAGGCGTCGGCCACCGCCTTCTCCATGATCTCGAGCAGGTAGCGATACTCGCCGCGGAGATAGATGAATCCGGTTTTGGCTCCGATGGCGAGGCCCGCGATGATGGTTCCCTCGATGACGGCATGCGGATCGTGCAGGAAGATGAGGTGATCCTTGCAGGTGCCGGGCTCGCTCTCGTCGCCGTTGACCAGCACGTACTTGGGCTTGGCCGACTGCTTGGGGACGAACGACCATTTCATGCCGGTGGAGAAGCCCGCGCCGCCGCGGCCGCGCAGGTTCGACGCCTTCATCTCGTTGACGATCCAGTCGGGGCCCTGGGCCAGGCACTTCTTCGCCGATTCGTAGCCGCCCAGTTCGATGTACTTGTCGATGTTGGCGGCGCCCTGGCCGAAACGGCGCGAGACGATCTTGACTTCATCGGGATGGGAGACGAGCCTGGGCATGCTAGCGGCTCCCTTCTGACCGCGCTATGCCGCGATAGCCGTCCAGAATGCCGGGTACGTGATCGGGGTTGAGTTCGTCGTGGAAGTCGTAGTTGACCTGGATGGCCGGTCCCCAGGAGCAGGCGCCGATGCACTCGACCTCCTCGAGCGAGAAGAGGCAGTCGGGCGTGATGCCCTTGTGGCCGATGTGCAGTTCTTGCTTGAAGCGGTCGAACACGTCGTAGGCTCCGCGCAACATGCAGCAGATGTTCGTGCAGACTTGGATGTTGTAGCGGCCCGCAGGTTTGAAGCGGAGCATGGAATAATAACTGGCCACGTTGCGCACATCGAGTTCGGTGAGCCCGAGCCGGCGAGCGATTTCAGCGATGACTGCGTCGGAGAGATAGCCGGCCTCGTCCTGGGCGTAGAGCAGCATGGGGATGAGAGCGGAGCGCTTGACGGGATACTTCTGGGCGAGCGCATCGAAGCGGGCGGCCAACGCGGGCGAAAAGATCGACATGGTTTCAGCGGTCATTGCATCAACTCTCTGGCCCAGGCTTCGGCGGCCATATCGAGTTCTTCCTCCTGGGCCGCTGCGTCTGCACGGGCGGTTGTGCGCAGCCGGCCATCCTGAGTGAATTCCAACATTCCCCCGCTTCCATTTTCGCGCGTCCAGGCGACCTGTGCGCCGGTGCGCGCGAGGGACAGCCATTTTTCCGCGTGGCGGACAACGATTCTTTTTTCGCCGAGTTCGACCGTGGCCTGGCGGTTGCCGTTGAGCCCGTGCGCGGCGGTATAGCTGCACAAAAGCGAGGCGAGAGAGACCCATAGCTCCGCATAGAGGTGCGCGTCTTGAATGGCTGGCGCGGACTGGTGCAAAGTGAGGTCCCTCGTGGTTCGTGGTTATACGAAACGGCTGCGGATAATGGCGCAAACAACTTCCTGCGCGATCTCCGAGGGCGTCAACTGCGACGATCGATCGGGAAAGCCCTCGACCGGCGAGCGGCAGGCTTTCAAATGGCCGAGGGCGCCTTCGATCACAAAATGTGTCCGTGCTATCGTGTTGCCCGATTGCTCGATCAGCTCGACGCGGATTGCAGAAACGCCGGCGAGCGGATCGGTGTTGTGGAGCGTGAGCCGGCAGCAGGGACTGCGAAGGCCAAAGGCGAGTTCGATTTTTTCCTGATCGGGAATCGGGCGGAAAGGGCCGAAGAGGGAGGGCGCGGCGCGTTTCTTCAATTCCACATTCGCCTTGGCCATTTCCACGCCCAACTCGATTTCCACCTCTCTGAAAAAGGCCACCATCTCGATGTCGCGCGCCCGCTGCGCGTCGGCGGCGGCGATGGCCGAATCCTGTTTCTGTTTTTCCTCGTCGATGAGCTTTCCGTAATCGGGCATGGAAAACCTCGGCTGTTACCGGTCGATTTCTCCCAGCACAATATCGATGGAACCAATCACGGCCACCAGGTCCGCGATCAGGCGGCCTTTGGCCATGGTTTCGAGCGCCTGCAAGGTGGCAAAGGACGGATAGCGCATGTGTACGCGATACGGCTTGGCGGTGCCGTCGGCCACGACGTAATAGCCGGTCTGCCCGTGGCCGCACTCGATGGCCTGATAGACCTCGCCGGCCGGAACCGGAAAACCTTCGGTGACGATTTTGAAGTGATGGATCAGCGCCTCCATCTGGGTTTTCATCTTTTCGCGGTCGGGCAGGACGATCTTGGGCGCATTGGCCTTCACGGGGCCGCCGGGCATGCCGTCGAGCGCCTGCTGGACGATCTTGACGCTCTCGCGCATTTCGATCAGGCGTACTTCATACCGCGCCCAGGTGTCGCCGGCCGTTGAGGTGGGCACATTGAAATGGAATTTCTCATAACTCGAGTAGGGCATGTCGCGCCGCAGGTCCCAGTCGATGCCGGAGGCGCGCAGCGGCGGTCCAGTGACGCCGAGAGCGATGGCGTCCTGCGGCGAAAGGTAGCCCACGCCCTTGAGCCGGTTCATGAAAATGGGGTTGCCGGTAAGAAGGTTGGAGTACTCGTCGATCTTTTCGGGAAGAGTGTTGATGAAGGCCTGCACGCGATCCAACCAGTCGAGGGGCGGCTCCATGGCGAGACCGCCGATGCGGAAGTAACTGGTCATCATGCGCTGGCCAGCGACGGCCTCAAACAGACGCAGGATATCTTCGCGCTCGCGAAAGGTGTAGAGAAATACTGTGAGCGCGCCGATGTCCATGGCGTGCGTGCCCAGCCATATAAGGTGCGAGTTGAGGCGGCTGAGTTCGGTGAGCAGGACGCGAATCCACTGCGCGCGTTCGGGAATCTCGAGATCGAGGAGCTTCTCGACCGCCAGGCAGTAGCAGAGGTTGTTCGAGAGCGGGTCGAGGTAGTTGATGCGGTCGGTGAGTGGAATGACCTGCTGATAGAACTTGGCTTCGCAGGTCTTCTCGATGCCGGTGTGCAGGTAACCGATCTCAGGCCGCACATGGACGATGGTCTCGCCGTCGATTTCAACCACCAGGCGCAGCACACCGTGCGTGGCGGGATGCTGCGGGCCCATGTTCAGGACCATGTGCTGGCCGCCGAGGTTGGTGATCTCCGGCGTGAGAACGGCAGAGCCGGGTGAACTGGTGCCCATCAGCGGTATCCCTCCACGGGATAGTCTTTGCGCAGGGGATGCCCCTTCCAGTCGTCGGGCATCATGATGCGGCGCAGATCGGGATGCTCTTCGAAGCGGATGCCGAACAGATCGAAGATCTCGCGCTCGAAGAAATTGGCAGCCGGCCACACCGGAGTAATGGAAGGAACCGAGGGATCGGGTTCGCCGACCATCACGCGCAGCCGGATGTACTGGCGGTACTGATGCGAAAGCAGGTGATAGCTCAACTGGAAACGGGGTGTTGCGGGATGCCAGTCCACTGCGGTCACGTCGTCGAAGAAGTTGTAGCCGGCGGCCTGCATGGTCCTACAGGCGGTGCGAATCAGCTCGGGGGGAATGGTGACGGTGAGTTCGCCGCGGTCGTACTTCGCGTCGACGAGCGCTTCGGGGTTCCAGTTCTGCATCGCTTTCACCGCCGGGTGATCGGGCAGCCCGTCGAGGACCGCCTCTTTGCCCAGCAGTGTGTTTGGTTGCGTCATCCGAGAAATCCGCCTTGTCGATAAACCGCGTTTTCGAGGATCTGCGTCGTCACAGAGTTGTGCGTCAGAGATCCGCCTTGTCCTGACTCCAGTTGAGGACGCCTTTGCGCACTATGTAGTAAAGAGCCACGGCTACAAAGCCGAGATAGACCAGCATCTCCCAGAAGCCGAACAGCCTGGAGCCGGTGATGTGGGGTAACTGCCGGTAGATAATAGCCCAGGGCATGAGGAAGACCGCTTCCACGTCGAACAGGATAAAGACCACGGCCACCATGTAAAAGCGGACGCTGAAGCTGCCGCGCGTATCGCCGACTGCCTCGATGCCACTCTCATACGTGGAGAGCTTGACGCGGGTATTGCGGTGACGGCCGACGAACCACGAGGCCGTGACCATGCCCACGCCCATCACCAGCGCGAATGCGACCTGCAGCAGAAGCGGAAGATATTGCCAGTGGTATGGGACCATCGCCGTCCAGCTCAATGTTATCTTTGCAACATCAGCCCCGAGGGCGACAGCGAACGTCTCAGTCGAAGGGCCTAGTTTGAGATTAGGTTTTCAGCCTCGTCCAGTCAAGGCGCGCAGGCCATGCAAAGACAGGCCGGAAAACACAGAAACTGCGCCGTTTTAGACGCAAACCTCTTTCTGAGAGGCTGGCCCTGAAGAAACTCTTTTTTTTCTGAGCTATATATAAATTGCCGGCGTGCACACGGGGTGTGATCCGCATCACTTCACATGCCATGCCGGTCAGGCGTCACATGCCATGCCGGTCAGGCGCCGACCGACAGGCATTTCGAATTGGGGAGGGGCAGCTTCCTTTCACTGTCCGAAGGTGAGCACCGCGAACAGGAAGAGCCAGGCCAAGCCCATGGCATGCCAGAACCAGGCGGCCGAGTCCACGGCGATCTGACGGTGCTCGACGCGCTTGAGCCAGTGCAGAGCGAACAGGCAGAGCACCAGAGCGAGGATGCCAAAGGCCAGGTGGGCCGCATGCAGCCCGGTGATCACATAGAAGAAATAGCTGGCTGGGGTGGAGTTGCGATTGAACGCGAAGCCTTCGGCCGTGAGCTGCCTCCAGGCGATGGCCTGGCCGACCAGGAACAGGACGCCGAGGATCAGCGTAGCGGCCAGCCAGGGGAGGGTGCGGCGCAAAGCCGGACGGCCGAGGCCGAGCCATTCCTCCAGAACATCGATTTCGTGGAAAATATGAAAGCGCGCCAGCTCCATGGTGAGAATGCTGACCATGAGAATGGCTGAATTGAGGAAGAGAATCGGGGGCATCATGACCGGATGCCAGTCGCCCACTTCGCGGAGAGTGCGGGGGTCGAGGTGGGTTCCGGCCTGGCGGGCATAGAAGAGAACCACCAGCACCACAAAGAACATCATGTCGCCGGTGAGAGCGCAGAAAACAAAGGCACGGACCTTGTTCAGCAGCTCGCGCGGCCCGCGACGGGCATTTTTCCAGTCGTCGTCGCCCCCGCCGCCTCCGCCGCCCGTGGGACGACGGTCGACCGGCGGTTTGCCGCCGATTCCTGGGGATTTCCTTTCCGTATCGACCGGGGTCGGGTAAAAAGTGGAAGGCATAAGGCGCCTCTTGGTGAAATCAGATTACGCGCACTTGGCGTTCGACGCACTTGAAATCGACTGCAGATGCCGGGAAGGATGGAAGAGGATTTCATGCAATAAAGGGAAAAGTTCCGGAGTGGGGATCCGGTTCATCTCTGCTTATTTTGGATGTGGTTGTGCTTCGATTCGATGACGAGTTGGAGAAAAAGCCGGTGGATACGCCGGTCGTGCGAGAGTTCTGGGTGGAAGGTGGCGGCCAGGACCGAACCCTGGCGGACGAGCGTCGGGAAGCCGTCGCGGACGGCCAGCGCCTCGACGCCGGGCCCGATGGAGGCGATGCGCGGGGCGCGGATGAAGATCATCTCCAGTGGCGGGCCGGGGAGAGCCGACGGCGCGGTGAAGATGGTGGAATCGATCTGGCGGCCGTAAGCGTTGCGCTCCAGCGTTGCATCCAGCAGTCCCAAGGACCGTTGCGGCGGGTTGATCACCTGGCGGGCCAGCAGGATGGCGCCGGCGCAGGTGCCGAAGGCGGGGCGGGCGGCGCAGAACTCCCGCAGAGGATCGAAGAAGTTGCGGCGCTCCAGGAACTTGAGCATCGTGGTGGATTCTCCTCCGGGCAGGATGAGGCCGTAGACGGCATCGAGTTCCTCGGGGGTGCGCACCTCGCAAGCCTCTGCGCCGGCTTCTTCGAGCGCGGCGGCGTGGGCGGCATAGTCGCCCTGGATGGCGAGCACGCCGATGCGGGGTCTACTCTCTTGCGGGCTCAATCCTCTTTTCCTCGATCTCGATTTCTTCGGGCGTGAAACCCAACATCGAGATTCCGCTACCGCAGCGACCACGAAAAACCGGGGACGCGAAGCGTCCCCGGAATGACGTCCGTCTGCATCGCAAATGCTTACCAGCCGCGGGTCTGTAAGAGCTGCGACTCTTCGATGGCGGCGGCGGCCATGCCTTTCATGGTGCCCGTAACCTGCTCGCTGACTTCGGCCAGAATCTTGGGATCGTTATAGTGGGTGGTGGCGATCACGATCGCCTTGGCGCGGCTGACGGCTTCTTCGCGCTCCTTAGGGTTGCGCATGGCGCCAATGTCGTTCTTGGTGCATAGGCCTAACTCGGCGTCCTCCTCGGTCCAGTTCTCGACGTCGAGGGGCGTGGCGCGCTCCTTCATGAAGATTCCCGAACCGACGAAGATGGCCTCGGCGCCGAGTTGCATCATCAGGGCCGCGTCGGCGGGCGTGGCAATGCCGCCGGCGGAGAAATTGGGCACGGGCAGTTTGCCGGATTGAGCCACCATGCGCACCAGTTCATAGGGCGCCTGGTGCTCCTTGGCGGCAGCGTAGAGCTCCTGCTCCGTGAGTACCGTAAGCTGGCGCATCTCTTTCGTGATCTGGCGCATGTGCTGCACGGCGTGGACCACGTCGCCAGTGCCCGCCTCGCCCTTGGTGCGGATCATGGCGGCGCCTTCGGCAATGCGCCGCAGGGCCTCGCCCAGATTGCGGGCGCCGCAGACAAACGGAGTAGTGAAGGCGTGCTTGTCGATATGGTGGGCTTCGTCAGCCGGGGTGAGAACCTCGCTCTCGTCGATGAAGTCCACGCCCAATTCCTGCAGGATCAGCGCCTCGGCGAAGTGGCCGATGCGGGCTTTGGCCATCACCGGGATCGAAACTGCCTGGATGATCTGCCTGATCAGGGAGGGCTTGGCCATGCGGGCTACGCCACCCTCGGCGCGGATCATGGCGGGAACGCGCTCCAGCGCCATCACCGAAACCGCGCCCGCCTCTTCGGCGATGCGGGCCTGTTCGACGCTCATCACGTCCATGATGACTCCGCCTTTGAGCATCTCGGCGAGGCCGACTTTCAGGCGCAGGCTGGTTCCCGTAACGGGTCTGTTTTCCTTGTTCTCGGGCATGGTATTGGTCCTCGGTGCGGGCGGAACCCCGCCCTCGCGGTGGCCGGAAAGCGCAGGTTGCCGCTCCTTTCAAGTGTAGCAGCGATAAGAAAAGGCCGAGGGTGAGAGCGTTGTGGCCGGCCCGAGTCGTTTCCTTCAATGTTACAATCGAGAACGTAGACGGC
>JAKABE010000108.1 GCA_021801945.1 Acidobacteriota bacterium | reverse complement strand
TGGGGCTGGGTGCGGCGGGAGCTGCCGCGCGCGGGCAGGCGCAGAATCCCTCGTCGGCCACCAACCCATTTTTCGGCAGCGTCACGGCGCAACCCCTCAACGACCAAACGCTCTATCTCTCGTTTAACGAGGCGGTGCGCCGGGGTCTGGAGAACAATCTTGGCTTGAAAGAGGCCGTGGCGGGGCAAAAGGCGCTGCATGGGGAACGGGACCAGGCGCTGCAGCAGTTTCTGCCCACCATCACACTGACCGGCGACACCGGCTACTTCCAGCACGATCTGGCGGCGATGGGGTTCAGCCCGGCGGTGGTATCGGACTTTTCATCTTTGTTTCCAAGCGGCCACATCCCTGTGTTTCCGGTGGTCACCCGCGACGATCTGACTCAAGGGCAGATTCACTTCCGCCAGACGCTTTTCTCCGGGCCGGTGATCGCCGGCTGGAAGGCGGCGCGGGCGGCGGAGCAGTCGGCCTATTACACCATGATGTCGGCGCGGGGTGACGTGATCCAGGACGTGGCCATAACATATCTGCGCTGCGTCGCGGATGCGAGCGAGGTGACCGACGCCAAGGCGCTGGTGGGCGAGGCGGAGGTGCTCTTTAACCACGCCCATGCCGCGCATGAGGCGGGGACGGTTCCGGGCCTGGACGAGCTGCGTGCGCGGGTTGCGTTGCAGGACCAGCAACAGGTGCTGATCGGGGCGCAAAACACGCTTGAAAAGGACCTGATTCTTCTCAAGCGCGAGATTGGGGTCGATCCGGGGCAGAAGATCGAACTGACCAACGGGAGCCCCTACGGCCAACTTGCCGTCGAGACTCACGATGAGCTGCTGACCACGGCCTATGAGGACCGCCAGGACTACCAGAACCTGAAAAGCCAAGCGGTGGAGTACAAGGCGGTGCACGCGGCGTATCGCGCCGAGCGGCTGCCCAGCCTAAGCTTCAGCAGTTCCTACGGCGTGGACACGGTGAACGGCGCGGGGACGCACGGTGTCTTCGTGGCCATGGGCACGCTGAAGATTCCCATCTTCCGCGAAGCCCGGCTACGCGGCGACGAAGACGCGTCGCAGGCGCAGATGAGTGCCGTCTACGCGCAGCTTGCCGACCTGCGCGTTCACATTGACGAGCAGGTGCGGGCGGCGGTGTTGGACGTGAACGCCACGAGCCGATTGGTGGACGTGGCGCGCTCCAACGTCGCATTGGCCAAGCGCGCCCTGAGCGACGAGATCGACCGCGTGAACGCTGGCGTGGACGGCAACCTGCCCCTGGTAACGGCTCAGGCCACCCTGGCTACGGCCGAGAGCAACCTGGTGGAGAGCCTCTACCAATACAACGTCGCCAAGCTGGCCCTGGCGCGCTCGACGGGCGTGCTTCAAATGGAATACCGGCGCTACTTGGGGCTGTGAACGGCTGGGCGGCTCCGTCCGGCAGGCGGACTGCTGTTTTCGCCGCAGGATGGCGTGAGAGCCTTCCAGCTGCTGCACCGGCCGGGGCTGCCCCCCCCTGGTTTCTGTGTGCAAATATTCCGTTTTCAGTTGCTTGCGCGAAGTACTGCCACGTAAATATTTGAAAATCCATATACTTGCCCGCAGAAATTAGAGAGCAAAGGAGTTAGGGCGCAATTTGCGGCGTTTTGCACCGCAAATTGTGCATTCCCCGTGTCCTGCATTCGAGCGACATCTCCGTCGATTTATTCCGGCGGGGTTAAAGCCGGCGGGGTTTGAGGGCGATCTTTCGGCCTGCGACGCACTCGTTGGGGTGGGTTTTCCGGTTGTACCCTTGCTCCAAAGCCTCGACCGGGATGCAGCAAACGTCTGTCTGCATTACGGCGGTTCTCCGATTTCCGTGGAGCGCAAAGTGGTGTTTTCCTCAACAAGAAGAGGCCACGCCGAGGTTGCGCCCCACTCTACACCAACCGAAGAACCGCCATAGTCCGGTTGCGCGCGACGGCGCTCGCAGAGCGCTTTTTTGCCCACGACGGCAGGTTAGCAGGTGCAAGTGAAATGGCACGCAGGTCGTGCCGAGGTGGTAACGGTTGGGAAGAAAGGATTTGGGATTGCAGGCGAGAAGGGAGGGCTTGACTGCGCCGGAGCGAGGCTTGTTTCTAATGCCTGCGGGTGCGCAAGGAGAGCTTGTAGGGGGCTCGCCGACCCACCCCGTACCGGTCGATCGTCTTGGGGCCTGTTGACAGGGCCCAAGCGTGGCTGGGTGAGGACCCTGCCTGCTGACGCCAGGGGAGAAGCTTCGCAGGCAGAGAATTGAGCGGCGCGCGGAGAGCGGGTCAGATCTGCATGACTTCGACTTCTTTTTTGCGGGCCAGCTCTTCCATGCGGCGGATCTCCTCGTCGGTCATTTTCTGGACCTCTTCCATGCCGCGCTTTTCTTCGTCTTCGCTGATCTTCTTCTCCTTGGCCAGCTTCTTCAGCGCCTCGTTGCCGTCGCGGCGCACGTTGCGGACGGCGGTGCGGTGATCTTCAAGCACCTTGTTGATGTGCTTGCAGACGTCGCGGCGGCGTTCCTCGGTCATGGGCGGGACGGGCACGCGCAATACTTTTCCATCGGAGATGGGGTTGAAGCCGAGATCGGAGGCCTGGATGGCCTTTTCGGCCTCTTTGAGGACGGTCGGATCCCAGGGCGAAACCAGGATCAGTTGCGGCTCCGGGGCCGACAACTGCGCCAGCTGGCTGATGGGCGTCAGGGTGCCGTAGTAGTCCACCTTGACCTGGTCGAGCATGTGGACGCTGGCCCGGCCGGTGCGCGTGGCTGCCAGGCTGGCCTGGAAATCGGCGACCGACTGATCCATCCGCCGCTTCAGGTCGCCGCTGAGTTCTTTGAGCGCCGGAATTCCGGCCATCGATGAAGGTGCCATGGGTTTAGTTCCTCGCTAAGACCAAAAGTAACAACGGCTATTCTACTAAAATCCCGGCGGCTCTCCGGTTTGGGCGCTCTCGATGTCGCTGGTGGTCGGTTCCGCGTGGAGGATGCATTTGCAGTTCTTATGGAGCTTAGTTATGGGCTGGGGACGGTCTCCTGGACAGAAGCTGAGCGTGCGCTCTCGCGACCGTTCTGACCGATGGCGGTGACGGCGTAGCTGTAGGTGTGGCCCTGCTGCACGTCGGGATCGTGAAAGCCGGGACCGGTCAGGGGCTGCTCGGGCGAGATGCGCCGCCACGGGCCGCCGCCCAGACGCCGGTAGACCGCGTAGCCAGCCAGATCGGCTTCGGTATCGGGCCGCCAGCTCAAGTCGACTGACGGCCCCGCGCCGTTTTGGGCGGCTGTGGCCACGGCAGCCAATCCGGAGGGCACATCGGGCGGAAAGACGTTGAGGGCTTCGATGGTAACCGGGGCCGAGAGCGGGCCGTCCATCTCCAGCGTTAGGCCGTTCAGGCGGATGTGGGCCACGCGCTGGGCTCGGTACTGGTAGGTATTGCCGAAGCGAATCGTCTGGTCGAGCGCGCGGCCGCGCATCGGACTGGGCTGGACGAGCAGATTCTGTTCCAGTGGTTCGGACGGCGGGGCGAGCGGGCCTTGGGAGTGCTTGCCGGAGAGGGAAGACAGCAGCCTGCGGCGGAGGCGCATTGCCGTGGGGACGGTCTGCTCCGGTCCGGGCGACCAGCGCAAGACGACTCCGTCTTTGCGGACCTCCGCGGTCAAGCCGGTCACAGCGGCGGGCGCCTGGCCGGCCAGAGTCCTGGCCGGGTTGGAGAGGCCAGCCGAGCGGCCGCGCTTGTTGATCAATTCAACGAAATAGGTGAGCATGCGGGGAGGGCCCGCCGTCAAGGCCGGGGGAAGCGTTTGGGTAAAGGCGCCGCCGGCACCGGGGCGCAGCTGGAGGCTGCCCGCGGTTGCGCACGGAGCGGACGGGCTCGGCCGGCGGCAGAGGCGCACCGCAATGTTGCCCTTCAAGAGCACCTTGTCGGTATCTCTGTTGGGCATGGTCCAGGTGAGCCGCACCTGGTCGCCGGTGCGCGCGGCAGCGAGATCCGTGACCGGATTGGGCAGCTTGAGCGAAGGGGGCGAGGGCGCGGCGGGCATCCCGCAACCGGCTAGAGCGATTCCGCCTGCCAACGCGGCCGCCAAGGCTGCCTGCTTCCATGTTCTCGCCGCTGTTTGCATCGCCTTCCCAGTCTAACGAAACGAGCGCAGTGGGGCGGACTGCCACCCCACGGGCGAAGGCCTGTCCGCGGAGCCCCTGGCTCGGGCGTCCGGAACCCAAAGACACGAACAGCCGGGGTGCTCCCGGCTGCGTTGTGAATCGATGCTGGGGCGGACGGACCGCTCCGGACTACGCCTTGCCGGTGGCCGCCAGGGCCTTGAGGCGAGCGTTGAGGCGGCTCTTGTAGCGGGAGGCGGTGTTGTCGTGCAGAATTCCTTTTTGCACGCTCTTGTCCAGCGCGGAGACGGTGGAGCGGTACTGAGCCTGGGCCGCCGTTGCGTCGCCCTTGGCGATAGCATCGCGCAGGGCGCGGAGGCTGGTGCGCACGCGGCTGCGATTGGAGCGGTTGACTTCAGTACGGGTTTTGGTCTGGCGGACGCGCTTGAGCGCCGATACATGGTTAGCCATTGCTCTTCCTTTGTCTCGAATGATGCGGATAAGAATGCAACTCGAGCCGCATCCCTCGCAATTCCATAGTGTATGGGAAGCGGGGCGGCGGGTCAATGCGTCCGGCGCGCGCCGGGTACGGAAAGGGCACGGAACCGGTGCGCGCCGCACCATTTGCCGCCTTCGCGGCGGTCGCCATCCGAGGCGTTGACGAGCCGTGAAACAACAGGGTACCCGAACCGAAATGGCGGCGGCTCATTGGGCGGGCCAATGCCGTTCACGTCCGCGCACTCAGGGCTGAGTGCGGCAGGCCCCAGCGGGAACACAGACATACCCCGCCCTGGTCAGCACGTAGTAGGCCGGTGGAACGGAATAGTCATACTCCGGCGGCGGAGAGGATGGCACAACGTATTCGGGCCGGTAAGTGTCAGCCCGATCCACCTGGTGGGGCGAGGCGGATCCGGCTACCGAAGCGGGACGTGACTCGGGTTGGGACTGAGACTGCCCAGCCGGCTGCGAGGGGGCAGCTTGCGGCACCGGCTGGCTGCGCGACGCCGGACGCCGCACAAGGCCGGAGCGGTCGCGCCGCGGCAGGTGGCCCACGGGAAGTCCAACATCGTCCATCACCTTGAGGGTAAGCTGCGTCTCCGGCTGCAAGGTGGGGCGCGGTCCCCGGCGGGGTAGGGTCATGAGATCGATGGGCCACAAGATCGGGATCATCCATTCCACGGTGTCGCGTACCGCGTGTCCCCGGCCCAGGATCCGGCCCTGCCGATCAATGTTATAGCCGGAAACCCCAACGACCTTGGTCTGGATGGGAACCACCATGTTCGGCTCGATGAAGAGACGGTTGAAGCTCAGCTCCATCCAGCCCTTGCCCACGAAGTGGCCAGGGTTCTTGTAGGCTTCAAATCTTCCCTCCAGAAAGCTGTCATAGGGAAATACGGAAGGTCCGTTGAGACCGGTCATGCCAAGCTGGCAGAGCACCGGATCTCCAAGGGATGCTGTTTTGGAGGAGAATTGAGGTTCCGACATCGTGCACTCGATCAGAGAACCGGCAGGAACAATCTGCTCAGCGGCGTAGGCAGAGACCGACGCACTGAACAGAAGGAATGCGAGAGAAAGAGTGATGCTTTTCATCACGAACCTCCTGGGTCAAGGGCCCCGTAGACGAGAACCTTACGCGGTCTTCGAGGGAAGAGCCGCAGCATTGACTTGCATTCTTGCGGAGGACGTGGTCCGGAAGCACCGTACGGACCTGAGTAACTTAATCATGGAAGGATCCAAGACCTGTGTCAAGGCGGACAAGAGACGGCGGGCGGTGTTTGGGCGGCGCTATCGATTGGCTGACCCCGGCGCGGTAAAAGGGGGGGCAGTTTCCGTCCGTGCCCGGTTCCCCGAGGAGTAACCGCGGAGGCGCGAAATTTAACGAAAATCATTGTGCCGCGGATTGACTCCGATGGGCTCTGGCGCTACTCTCAAGGCCAGATAGCCGATTTGGTTACCTACGCCAACCCGCGGATCGCCGAGGCGCTTGAGAGCTTAGGCTCAGCCCTGTGCTGCGACTCAGGTTTCGCTTCTAGACCAGCCTATGAATCAGCCGCGTGCGTGTACTCTGCTGAAGGCAGCCCGCGCCCGCGCACGTGCCTGCCAGTTGTGACGGCCATCATCCTTCGCAGGCCGGCTGCCGATAAGTCTCTTCAAGCACTGCCAGCCGGACCGGGTTGGGGCCGAAGCTGGCGAACATCGACCCAACACGGCCGCTTAGGAGGAAATCAAATCCTTTGAAGATCGCTCTGGAGATCACGCCCCATCTTGAGCCCCTATTCGGGACCCGCGACGAAAACCTAAGGCTGATGGAAGACTCGCTCGGCGTGCGCATCGATCTCCGCTCCGATGCGGTGCAAGTGCAGGGGCCCGATGAAGGCGTGGCGCGGGTGCGGGAGATCTTCCAAGACTTCGAGACACTGCGCCGGCAGGGCATCAATCCGCACAATGGCGAGCTGAATACGATGTTGCGGCTGGTGGTGGCGGATCCGGCGGCGACGCTGCGGTCGGTGGCCGACGCGGGCAAGCATCGGTCGGCGGGAGTGAAGCACACGGTGCTGCCGCGGTCTGTGAACCAGCGCCGCTACCTGGAGGCGATGGAACAGAATGACATGGTCTTCGGAGTGGGGCCGGCGGGCACGGGGAAAACTTATCTGGCGGTGGCGATGGCGGTCGCGGCGCTGAACGCCAAGCGGGTGAGCCGCATCGTGCTGGTGCGCCCGGCGGTGGAGGCGGGCGAGCGGCTGGGATTTTTGCCCGGCACGCTGCAGGAGAAGGTCGATCCCTATCTGCGTCCGCTGTACGACGCGCTGTATGACTTGCTCGATCCGGAAAAGGTCGACAAGATGCTTGAGAAGAACATCATCGAGGTGGCGCCGCTGGCCTTCATGCGCGGGCGCACGCTCAATGACGCCTTCATCATCATGGATGAGGCCCAGAACACCACTGTCGAGCAGATGAAGATGTTCCTGACGCGCATGGGCAACAACTCCAAGGCGGTGATCACGGGCGACATAACGCAGATCGATCTGCCCAACCCGCGCAAGTCGGGACTGCTGGACGCGATCAGCATTCTGGACGGAGTGGAGGGGATCCGGTTCTGCCACTTCGAGGAGTTGGACGTGGTGCGGCATCCGCTGGTGCAGCGCATCGTGCGCGCTTACGAGTCGGCGAAACCGCAACAGCAGGAGCTGCCGCTTACGCCGGGCGAGGGGATCGAGACGGGCGTTCGGGCCCGCGAGGATCTCGGGCAAGCGCGGCGCCCGGCCAAACCGCAGTGAGTTGGCGGTGCGTAGAATTGAGAGAAGCAGATCCGTCCGGAGCGGCGGAGCGCCGTGCACGATGATTCTTCTCGACCCAGACCTGGAGGCGGATCTTGCGCGGCGCGCGGCCCGGGCGGGGCAATCCAGCAGGTCTGCCGCACAAGTCCGAAATTCAGATTTGCCTTCGGCGCGAGGGCTGGCGCGCTTCCTGAGTGAGGCGCAGGCCGCGGTTCGGCTACGCGGGCAGGTGACCGTGCTGCTGACCGCGGACGCGGCAATCCGGCGCCTGAACCGCCGTTTTCGCAAGATCGACCGGGCTACCGATGTGCTCTCTTTTCCGGCAGGGGACGGGCTTGCTGGGGGGGAGGAGCTTGCCGGCGACCTGGCCATCAGCGTGGAGACCGCGCGCCGCCAGGGAAGCGCACGCGGGCACTCTTTAGGCACGGAGATCAAGGTTCTGATTCTGCACGGGCTGCTGCACCTGGCCGGGTACGATCACGAAACCGACTCAGGGCAGATGGCGCGACGGGAGAGGTTGCTGCGGACGCGGCTGGGGCTGCCGGTGGGGCTGATCGAGCGGGCAGAGGGCGATTCGGCGCGCCGCGGCGGACGAGCCGGCAAGTCAGCGCGGAGACGACAACCATGATTCCGCTGGCGATCGTTCTCATTGTTGTGCTGGCCGTTGTGGAGACGCTGGCCGCTTACATCCAGCGCATCCACTCGGAGTTCGGCAAGATTCTTTCCAGAGAGGTTCAGGAGAACCTGGACGCATGGGAAGAGCAGATCGAGCCGCGGCTGGGGCTCAGCCGCGATCATGTGGCGCTGTGCGCGGCGGTGCTCCAGGAGCTGGCCTTCGGGGTGATTGCACTCGGGTTCGGCGTGGTGCTTTTCGATCGGGCGCCGCAAGTTGGTCTGCCCACCCTGGACGACGTCGCGCAGGCCGTTCTCGGCGTAGTGCTGGTGCTGGTGGTCTGCAGCCAGCTTTTGCCTTCGCTGCTCTTCAACCGCACGCGCGGCCTGTGGGCGGCGCGACTGCTCTGGCCCATTCGGCTTCTGCTCTGGATGGTGACGCCGATTACGGTCTTCATTCGCTTCTTTCTCTCGGTGGCGGCGCTGGCCGAGCAACCGGCAGGTCCGGAAGAAGAGCCCGCGGCGGACGTAGAGGCCTTGATCGAGGCGGGCGAGGAAGAAGGAATTCTGGAGCAGAGCGACAGCGACCTGGTGCGCTCGGCGGTGGAGTTTGGCGACAAGCTGGTGCGCGAAGTGATGACCCCGCGGCCGGAGATCTTCGCAGTTCCGGAATTGACGACGCTGGAGAGTTTCTTGGAACTGCTGCGCGAGCACGACTACTCGCGTGTGCCCGTATTTAGCGGATTGCTCGACAACGTGACTGGCATCGCCTTTGCTCACGATCTATTGCAGATTCCCGACGAGGAGGCGCGCAGACGGACGGTGGCCAGCATCATGCGGCCGGCCGATTTTGTGCCCGAGACAAAGCGCGGTTACGAGCTGCTGCGCGAGATGCAGCGCGAAAAGCAGCACATGCGCGTTGTGATCGACGAGTACGGCGGCGTGTCCGGCCTGGTGACGATCGAGGACCTGCTGGAAGAGATCGTGGGCAGCATCAGCGACGAGCACGAAGAAGAAGCAGAGGCGCAGCGCGAGGCGGGCGGCTCGTGGCTTGTGCCCGGAAACTTTCCTGCGGATCAGGTGGGCGATCTCTTT
>JAKABE010000107.1 GCA_021801945.1 Acidobacteriota bacterium | reverse complement strand
CAGCAACCTCCCGGGGCGAGCAGACGAAGCCGCGTATTCCACCCTCGATCGCCATCCGAGCCAACAACCCAACCTGTTCGGCGGGCGGGCGGGATTGCCCCGTGGCGCTCAACTGGGCTGTATCCATGCTGGTAAGAACGGTTACTGCCAGAAGTTGGGGCGGATCGGCGAAACCCTCCAGGGCAGAGTGGGCGGCTGCGAGCATGGTTGGACCGCCGGCGGCGTGGAGGGTCATCATGCGCGCGCCCAGTGCAGCGGCCGAGCGCACCGCTCCAGCCACTGTGTTGGGAATGTCGTGGAACTTGAGGTCGAGGAAGATGAAATGGCCGCGAACCGCCAGCAGCTTCAGAATGGCCGGCCCGGCAGCGGCAAACAGCTCCAGTCCAACTTTGTACCAGCGGCAGGAGCCCTCCAAACGGTTCACCAGCGCGATGGCTTCAGTTGCCGAGGGTACGTCCAGAGCGACAATCAGACGGCTACGCGCGATTTCGAGGGCATTCTGGGCAGGCGAGAGGGCGGAAGGAAATATAGGCTTCAGTCGTTCGGGAATGGGCATAGGTGAATCCTATCCTAAGTCGGCACATGCTTTCGGCTGGTTGGATGCGCTCTCCTCGGGAGCGGTGTTCATTGAGCTAGCCGTACGCAGCAGGATAGGGAGGTAATGCAAGCTACTCAAACAAAGAGGGATAATGAGATTGCCGGTAGCGGGCAACATAGCACCTGAAAGCGGGGCGCACAGCGTCACTGATTTGAGGGAGATGAGGCAGAGCAACGGGTTCGGTCGAAGGACCAGGAGATGGAAGTGTCTAGGGTAGTGGGTAGGTTGAATCTGGGAGCGTTGTGGCGATACGCGCTGCTGTTGGCAATGGCGTGGCTGGGCGTCCGGGCCGAGGCGCGGGCTGCGGACTTGAGTACAAATCCGATGAATTACGACCCGCAGGTCCGGGCAGCTTATGGGGCCTTCTACAATCTGAATTATCCCGTGGCCGTGGCTGATTTTAAGCGCTATCACAAGGAGCATCCGGGCGACCCTCAGGCCACGGCGTACTTGCTAGATGCTGTGGTTTTTGAGGATCTTTACCGGCAGGATCTACTGGACACTACTTTTTATGCCACCGACGGCTTTCTGACCGGCCGGCACGCCACTGACGAAAATCCCAAGGTGACCCAGCGCGTCATGGATCTCTCGAACGAAGTCGTGCGGGACGCCGACTGGAGGTTGAGCAAGAATCCCAACGATGTGAACGCGCTATTCGCCCGTGGCTGGGCGCGCAGTCTGGAGTGTACATACATCGCTATGGTGCAGCGTCGCTTTGGGGCCGGGTTCCGGCTAGCCATGAAGGCCAAGGACGACGAAATGCGGGTATTGCAATTAGACCCCAATTACGCAGACGCGAAGCTGGTTGTTGGGGTTTACCAGTATGTAGTGGGCGCCCTGCCCTGGCCATTCAAGCTTTTGATCGGGTTCGCAGGCATCACGGGCTCGAAGACTAAAGGCATGCAGATGTTGAGGGAGGCCGCAACGCATGGGGTGATTACAAGCGTGGAGGCACGCACCGCGATGGAACTGTTTTTGCGGCGTCAAGCGAGGTACAAAGAGGCAATCCAAGTGGTGGAGGGATTGGAAAAGCAATACCCGCGCGACTTTCTGTTCCGACTGGAAGAAGCCAACCTGCGCAAGGATGACGGTGAGGGCATGGTCGCGGTGAAGGCGTACCGTGACCTGCTGGCCGAAGCCGCCAAGCCAGGCTTTTTTGACTCGGCCAAGGTGGAGCTGGCCGACTATGGTTTGGGAGACGCCTTGCGCGGGCAGAGGCATTACAAACAGGCTGCCGAGGCTTATGAGCGTGCGGCTGCGACCACAGGCGTGGGAACCGACTTGAAGATTCGTTCGCTGGTGGCCGGCGGCGAATGCCGCGACCTGATCGGCCAGCGCCAACTTGCGTTGACGGACTATCGGGAGGCCATTGCGGCGGGTCCAAATACTAGCCGCGCCGATACGGCCCGAAAGTACCTGCGCAGCCCCTACCGGGGATCTTGATGGGTCCGCGCATTCGCCTGCAATCGGGCAGGAACTGCCAGGGCATCTTTCTCGTAGTCTGATTGTGAACGATGCTGTTGAGGAGGGACGGGCAATGGCTGTCTTTTGTCATCGCTGTGGAACTGGATTACCGGTGAGCGCGCGCTTCTGTTCCTCCTGTGGGACAGCAGTCGCCGCGCCGCAGCCCATACCCGGCCGACCGCTAGTGCGTCCGCGGGAAGGCCGGCAGATAGCCGGGGTGTGCCTGGCACTGGCAAGGGCAAATGGCTGGGATGTGGCTGTGGTACGCATTATCGCCGCACTGGGGCTGTTCTTTACCAGCGGATTGGTTGGCGTGGCGTACGTGGCGGCATGGATCGGAATCCCCGAGGAGCCGACGGAGCAGCCGCAGGCGTATCCTCGGAGTGTATGAACCACAGCTACGAATCGGATGGAGTGAGGCTGGCCTTCAGCGAGAACGGGACAGGGCAGACGGTCATTTTTCTACACCCTACGCCTGTTGATCGCGAATATTGGCGGCCTCTGGTTCAAGAGCTTGCAGGCGTGCGCGCCATTGTCCCCGACCTGCGCGGGCACGGGGCTTCGGAGTTGGGCAGAAACTTGCCAGTGGGCGGGTTCGAGCGCGTTCCGGATGCTTTTGTGCTGACCATGGGGCAACTGGCCACAGATATTCTGAACCTTCTGGACCATCTGAAGATTCCCGAAGCTGTCTTTGTGGGCTGCTCCATCGGCGGCTACGTGCTGCTGGAGCTATGGCGCCGGACACCGGAGCGGATGCGCGGGCTGGCTTTTGTCTGCTCAAAGCCGCAGTTGGACGCAGAGGCGGCCCTGGAGCGGCGCGTGGCGATCATCACGCAAGCCCGGGCCGAGGGAGTGCGGGGCATCTTCGACGGCATGGTGCTGGGCCAGATCGGAGCCACCGCGCAAAAGCGGCGGCCGGAGATGGTGGCCGAGATGCGTGCACGGATGACGCTCTCCGTGGAGGCCCTGGTGGCCGTACAGGCGGGTTTGGCCGTCCGGCCCGACTCCATGCAGACGGTGGCAGACATCGGCGTGCCGGTGCTGGCCATCGCAGGCGGCGAGGACGCCAGCGCCACGCCGGCCGAGATGGAAGCCCTCCGCGCCGTGCCCGGCGGATGTGAGTTTCATCTGCTGCCCGACGCCGGGCACTTTGCCGCCTATGAGCAGCCGCACAAGGTGGCGGCTCTGCTTGCTGGGTGGTTGGAGCAGCTCAAAAAGTAAGTACAGATAGCGGACCGGCGGGATGGTTTACGGCGCTCCCCAGTTCCCGTGGAGCGCCGAGAGAACGTGTTTGCCGACAAAGATGGCGTCTTTCTTCCACTCCAGTGATAAGGCCACTCTCAGCGCCTTAGCAAGAAGCAAGCGTCATTGTTCGAGGGGCAGGTTGAGGAAAATGCCGCACAGGAAGGCGTGCTCGGTTCTACGCCAGTTGGCGAGCCACTATAATGCTCGCGGAGGCATTCCATGGGTAACCGAACCATCAGGAATCCGGGACGGCGGAGCTTTCTGCGCACCGTGCCGGTCGCCGCAGCAGCAAGTTTAACGCTCGCCGATGCAATGCTGCTTAGCCATTATGCAGCAGCGGAGGGCGCAGCGTTCGCTCCATCAAGCGCGCACCAGGTGATTCGAGCGCAGACGATTCAGGACGACATTAGGGCTCTTGAGGCCAACCCAGGCAACAAGACGCTGGTGGATGAACCGCACTTCACGATGGTTCTGACCGTGGAGAAGAAAGCCACCGCCAAACGGTTCGAGTGGCATGAGTACCGCGATCATCTTTTCTATATTTACGACGGATGGACCATTTACGAAGTGGGTGGAACGCCGCAGCACGGATACAGCACCGGTCCGGGAGAGTGGCTGGCGCCAGCCTCGGAGGGTGCGACAAAGATCACGCTGCGTAAGGGCGATTATCTGGTGATTCCGCGTGGCACGCCGCATAAGCGGATCACGCCGGAAAGCGTCACATTGACTTTGGTCGCGCCCATGACACCGCATGGCAATATCAAGTGAATTTGAAAATGGCTCGCCCGGCCAATGGCGCCAGAGGCAGCTAGGTTCCTGCCCTGTTGTTTTGCTGGCTCTCGCCGGGTCCGCCGTAGGAACATCGAGGTCCAGCCGCATTCTGGCTGCCGGTTACACTGAATGGAATGACGGAAGAGAAGGAACTGCGTTACGAACCGGCGGTGATCGAGGCGAAGTGGCAGGAGCGTTGGGCCGCGGACCCGAACCTGTACGCGGCCGATACGGCTAGCTGCGACAAAGAGAAATACTACGTCCTTGAGATGCTGCCCTATCCCAGCGGGCAGTTACACATGGGCCACGTGCGCAACTATTCCATCGGCGACGCGCTGGCGCGGCACATGTGGATGCGCGGCTACAACGTGCTGCACCCCATGGGCTGGGATGCCTTCGGGCTGCCGGCTGAGAACGCCGCGCTCAAGAACAATACGCCGCCGCGGGAGTGGACGCTGAGCAACATCGCCGCCATGAAGCGGCAGATGCAGCGCCTTGGTCTGGGCTACGACTGGGCGACCGAGGTAGCCACGTGCCTGCCCGAGTACTACCGCTGGAATCAGTGGTTCTTCCTGCGCATGGTTGAGAAGGGACTGGTCTACCGCAAGAAGAGCAAGGTGAACTGGTGTCCGGAGTGCGCTACGGTGCTGGCTAACGAGCAGGTAGTGGACGGCTGCTGCTGGCGGCACGAAGACACCTTCGTCGAACAGCGCGACCTGGAGCAGTGGTTCCTGCGCACCACCGCGTATGCTCAGGAGCTGCTCGACGGCCTGGACAAGCTGGAGGGCTGGCCGGAAAAGGTGCGCACCATGCAGCGCAACTGGATCGGACGCAGCGAAGGCACTGAAGTTGATTTCGGTCTGGATGAGCAGGGAGCGAGGGAACAAGGGAACAAGGGAAAGGCAAAACAGGGATCAGGGGACAAGGGGGGCGAAGCCGGGGAGGAAACCCGCATCCGAGTCTTCACCACGCGCGTGGACACGATCTTTGGAGCCACCAGTGTGCAACTGGCGCCGGAGCATCCGGTGACGAAGACCTTTTGCGCGGCCGATGCGGAGTTGAAGGCGCAGGTGGATGAACTCATCGAGCAGCAGACGCGGGCGCGCGAAGCTGGAAATGTGGGTGCGATCGAGAAGCATGGCGTTCCCACTGGCCGTTTCGCCATCAATCCCTACAACGGCGAGCGCGTGCCCATCTGGGTGGCGAATTACGTGCTGCTAGAGTACGGAACCGGCGCGATTATGAGTGTTCCGGGCCACGATGAGCGCGACTTCGAATTCGCAAAGAAATACGGGATTGAGATTCGGAGGGTGATTGCGGCGGCTGGGCCGGAGACCGTTGAGCAGGAGCTGCCCTTCACCTCGGAAGATGGCGTGCTGGTGAACTCCGGCGCGTACAGCGGGCTGACCTGCGCCGAGGCTCAAAAGCGGCTCCAGGAAGCTGCCGCGCGCGGCGGCTTTGGCGAGGCGAAGGTCACCTTCCGGCTGAAGGATTGGGGCGTGAGCCGGCAGCGGTATTGGGGCACGCCGATTCCGATGATTCACTGCGAGAAGGACGGGCTGGTTCCGGTGCCGGACGAGCAGTTGCCGGTGGTGCTGCCGGAGAAGATCGAGATTACGCAGATGGGCGGCTCGCCGCTGGCACGCGTGCCGGAATTTGTGAACACAGCCTGCCCCAAGTGCGGAGGGCCGGCGCGGCGCGAGACCGACACCATGGATACGTTTGTCGATTCGAGCTGGTACTTCTACCGCTACACCGACGCGAAGAACGCACGGGCCGCGTTCGATCCTGCTGTGGCGCAGTACTGGTTCCCCATCGACCAGTACATCGGTGGCGTGGAGCATGCGATCCTGCACCTGATCTACTCGCGCTTCTGGACCAAGGTGATGCGTGACCTGGGGATGATCGTGAACGACGAGCCGGCGCGGCGGCTGTTCACGCAGGGGATGGTCATCAAGGATGGCGCCAAGATGTCGAAGTCGAAGGGCAATGTGGTTTCGCCCGACGACATGGTGGCGCGCTACGGCGCCGACGCCACGCGCATGTACGCCTTGTTTGCAGCGCCGCCCGACCGCGATCTGGATTGGCAGGAAGACGGCGTAGCTGGAGTAAGCCGGTTTTTGGGACGCGTTTGGCGGCTCGTAACGCGCTACACGCCCGCCGCAGCGCAGTCTCAGGTTGTGGACAAAGGCACTGGCGAGGCGGGTAACGCCACGAGCCAGAAACTTCGCCGCAAGCTGCACCAGACCATCGCCAAGATCACGCAGGACTTTGAGGGCCGCTGGCACTTCAACACCTGTGTGGCGGCCATCATGGAGCTGGTGAATGAGATCCAGGCGGCGGACGCGGAGCTGAGCTCCGGGCAGGTTCCGGCGCCCGTGGTGCACGAACTGTTGCGCGCGCTGGTGCTGCTACTGGCTCCCTTTGCGCCCTTTCTTGCCGCGGAGCTGTGGGAGGAGATGGGCGAGCAGGGCGCTCTGTTGCGCGCTCCCTGGCCGGTGAGCGATCCCGAGCTGGCCAAGGAGGAAGAATTAGAGGTGCCAGTGCAGATTAACGGCAAGCTCGTGACGGTGGTGCGCGTGGCTGCCGGCGCCGGCGCGGAGATGATGGAGACAGCGGCGATGAGCGACGAGAAGGTTCGGCTGCGCGCGGCGGGCAAGCGCGTAGCGAAGGTGATTGTGGTGCCTGGCAAACTGGTCAACTTGGTGGTGAAGTGAGTTCGGAGACTTACCTCAGCCAACCCGTGCGCGCCACCCAGAAGGTGGTGAACCAGATGGGGTGGGTCTTCCGGAGGCCGTTGCTGACCGGCCTGGAGATCGCCTGGCGCTGGCTCTTTGCCGTGCCGTTTCTCTACCTTTGCTGGCTCAACCTTAAGCGCATTGCCGCGATCCTGCCGCCGGAGAAGGCGGGACTGATCCATCTCAGCATGGGAAACCCGTGGATGACCGCCGTGCGGATAGGCGATGCATGGGTGCTCTACAAGCCTTACGTCGTGCACACGCTGTACTGGCTGGTTCCCCTGGGAATCATCGTGTGGTCGCTGATGGCAGGTTTCGGCCGCGCCGCCGTGCTCAAGCGCATGGAGCCCGGCGTTCGTTTCCGGCCCCTCGCGATCATGGCGCTTCAGGCGACCTGGCTTCTGCTTCTATGCGCCATCTATTTCGCCTGGTACGAGTGCGTCCAGTGGGTCGCAATGACGCACATCACCCCCGATGGCAACGCCGATCTAGTGGGCTACTTCGTTTGGGTCATCTTTCTGTCCCTAGGCTTTTTTACGCTCTTTGCCCTCGTCAGTTGGCCTTTCACTGTCGCACCTTTGCTGGCGCTGCTTGAGAACCGCTCGCCGCTTTCGGCCGTCACGACCAGCTTTAAGCTGGGAAGGCCATTTACCAGCAAACTGATGGAGACCAACCTGGACATGGGCATTGTGAAACTGATGATCATCGTGCTGGCGATGGTGATCTCCGCTGCCCCGCTGCCCTTCGCGAAGGAGTTGGGCAGTGGCGCTTTGCACTTCGCGATGGGCGCGTCTGCCATCTTTTATTGCGTGGCCAGCGATTTCTTTCAGGTGGTGCGCCAGAAGGGATTTGTGGAGTTTTGGCGCGTGTACCGCAACCAACAGGCAAAGGAGGCGGCCGGCTGAGCACTCAGCGAATTGAGTCGCCTCACAAGAGAGTTGGCGGTCAGCTAGCCGTAATACTGTTCACTTAAGTATCCTGACTGCCTTCTGTTGGAACATGGTTACGAGGGGTTTTCTATTTTCGGCCAACACACGATTGGCGTTGACATTCTGTACCTTTTCATGAAGACCCCTTCGACCGTGTGCGGATCGCACAGCTCATAATCGAAGGGATCACAACGCGCATAGCAGATGCTGCGCTTTGGCGCTATCCGGGATCGATCCGGAAAGTCTATCGAGCGGAACCTACGCCGCCGTCTTCGCGCAGAACTCATCGAACGCGCGCATCAACTCCATAGCAATTTCCTGCGCCGTAGATTGCTCGATCACGAAGCGCTGCATCAGATAAACCAGCTTGCCGTCGCGCAGGATGGCGACTGCGGGTGAGGTGGGCGGATTACCTTCGAAGTAGCTGCGGGCGCGCTCAGTGGCCTCGCGGTCCTGGCCCGCAAAAACGGTGATCTTGCGGTCAGGCAGACTGGCGGAGTTGGCCAGAGCGAGGCGCACGCCGGGGCGCATCTTGCCTGCCGCACAGCCACAGATGGAGTTCACCACCACCAGAGTCGTGCCCGGCTGGGCCATCGCCGTCTCCACCTCCTCGGCGGTGCGCGTTTCTGTAATCCCGGCGCGCACTAGATCCTCGCGCATAGGAATGACCATCAGTTCTGGATACATGTATACCTCCGGCAGGGGAAACTGCCTTCAACCATTTTATCGCCCATTCTATCGTCGGACATGAGGGTATAGCCTATATTCGATGCGCATCAAGGAAAATGAGGTGCTGGCGCCGTTCACGACTTTCGGCATCGGCGGTCCGGCGCGATGGTTTGCCGAGGCCGCAGACGAGGCAGAGATCGTGGAGGCAGCGGCATGGGTACGCGAGCATGGCGTTCCACTGTTCGTTCTGGGGGGCGGCAGCAACCTGCTCGTTTCCGACTCTGGCTTTAACGGGCTCGTTCTTCGCATAGCTTTACGCGGAGTCAGCGTGGACGATACGCAGCACACCTTGGATCCTTCAGCTCCGAGCGCACAGCGCATCTATCGAGCCGCAGCCGGTGAGGAGTGGGACGCCCTGGTCGAGCGCGCTGTGAGAGACAACTGCGCGGGTGCCGAGTGCATGGCCGGCATTCCCGGCACAGTGGGTGGCACACCCGTGCAAAACGTGGGTGCGTACGGACAGGAAGTCTCCTCCGTAATCGATCGCGTACGCGCCTTCGATCTGGAGCAAGGTGCTTTCGTCGAGTTCCCTGCCCCCGAGTGCGGCTTCGCCTATCGCCGCAGCCGCTTTAACTCGACCGATCGCGGACGCTTTATCGTCACCCGCGTCGATTACCGCCTCACCCCCGATGGCGCGCCCACTCTGC
>JAKABE010000106.1 GCA_021801945.1 Acidobacteriota bacterium | reverse complement strand
AACGGCGTGATCGCGATGGTGTTTTTGGGCTTTGTGGCCGCCGATCTGTGGCTGCATCGCTGAGATCATTTGGCCGGGGCATAAGGACAGTTGCATGAACCGAGATGGAGCCGGAGTTCCAGTTGCCTGGCACCGCCCCTCTGGGGCTGGCATTTCTTGGGGATTCGACTGCATACGCTGAAGCGCGGAGTTAAGCGACCGCGGCGGACTCGGTCAGGATGACAATTGAAGTGGGAGCCGGGTTTGGGTAAGGCAGCTATATAGTCCACCGAGGACCAGGAAACGACAATATGAGAATTGCTATTCAGGGAGAAGCGGGTTCGTTCAGCCACGAGGCGGCGCTGCGGCTGGTTGCCGAGGCAGAGATCGTTCCCTGCGCGCTCTCAGCGGAGGTATTTTCAGCGCTGGTGAACGGGAGCGTGGAGGCCGCCGTCATTCCCATTGAAAATAGCCTGGCGGGCTCCGTAGTGGAACACTTCGACCTGTTGCTGGCCCACGATGTAAAGGTGATCGAGGAGATGCGGCTCCGCATCCGCCACAACCTGATCGTACTTCCCGGCGCCGCACTAGGCGAGATCGACCGGGTGTTTTCGCATCCAGTGGCGCTGGCGCAGTGCCGGAGGTTCCTGGCCGAACACTCCAAGATGGCACCATTACCCTTCTATGACACCGCGGGGGCCGTGAAGCAACTTGTGCAGGCGCGCGACCGGCACGCGGCCGCGATTGCCAGCGAGGCGGCGGCGCACTACTACGGCGCCGCGATTCTTGAGACGGGGATCGAAGACAATCCGGAGAACTACACGCGCTTTTTCCTCGTGCGGCGGAGCAAGGATGCGGGCACCGTTCCCCAGGCCAACAAGATGAGCCTGGCCTTTACCCTGGAAAACCGCCCCGGATCGCTGGTGGCCGCCTTGAGCGCGCTTTCAGCGCTGGGAACCAATCTGACCAAGATCGAGTCGCGGCCGGTTCACGGCACGCCCTGGGAGTACATTTTCTACGTGGATTGTCAGATCCGCTCGATCGACGAAGAGATGGGCGCGGTCGCGGCACTGAGACCGCATTGCGGCATGGTCAAGGATCTGGGATGCTACCGGGAAGCGCGCCAAAGCCAAAGTGTGTGATCAGCTCCGCGGCGCCCGTGGCTTTGCGCGCGCAGAGCGATTCGCCGGCAAGTCGCAAGCCTGCAAATCTGCTCTCTGGGGGTCAGCAAAATCGCCCAGCACTCCTGGGAAAGTGGCTTGCCGAGTGCATCTCTCCCGAGGGCGTAGGGTGCCGTTCCATTCCTGGCGGGCAATGAGCGCCTGCAGTGCCGTTCTCCCGGCCCGCGTTCGCACTACATCAACAGGAGCTATGTCCTGGCTCTCTCTATCGCATCCTGAGAGGTCCCGGCTTCTGCCGCCTGCGACGACAAGCAGTCCTTGGGAACCCAGATGCGCAGATTCCGCTCCTATGGTCTCTAGCTTCCGTCTGGGACTAGCGCCTTTCGCCTGCCTTGCAGGCTCTTTCGCGCTGCAACACAGCCTAGCTGTGCATCGCTAGAAGTGATACGCAATGCCGATCACGGGGTTGTAGATATTGAAGGGGTACCACCTGTTGGTCGTCAGCTCGGAATAGTTGAAGGTGGGCACCTTCGTGATCATGCCCCGATATTCGACGCGAAGGTCGAAGCTGGGGCTGAGCTCGTAGGCAATGCCGGCTCCAAAGATGGCGCCCGGCTGGGTCACCTGGTGGGCGTCGAGCGTGGTCGTGCCGGAATTATAGATGGGCAGCAAAATGAACCCGGCTGGGCCCCCTTCTATAAAAGGATTGAAATTCTTGAATACAAAATAGCGCACGTACGCAGCCGACATCTCCATGATGCGCGTGTTGATCAGGTAGTGATTGGTGTTACTGATGATGTAGTGCATCTCGTTCGCGTAGTCGATGCCGTAGTTTACCTCGAGAGCGCTAGAGGGCGTAATCATGTACCGGTAGCTCAGCAAAGCGCCAAAGCCGCGGTTCGCGCTTACGTAGACGTCTGTGGTTCCTTCGACGAACGGGGGAATCAGTGCCGTTCCGCTAAGGCTGATGTCCTGGCGTGCCTCCTGGGCGCCGCACGCGGCCGTCCCTACGGCCAACAAGAATGCAATTACGACGATCTTCTTCATTCGCTCCTGATCCTCAACCTTGCGCAACCGTGCGGCTGGCAACGACCTTGTCGGTTCACCGGTCCGGCCTGTGCCAAACCCTACTCTCAGCATTGTAACTGCCCGGAGCGGGTCAAGGCGCAGAGCCGGCGATGGAATCTTTTCTGTCTTTAATGACTATAGACGCACGAAAAGCAGAGGCGGTGTTTTTCGCGGCAATGCGAGGGGTTCAAGGTGGGCGAAGGGGCCCGATTCCGGCCTCGGAACGTGAGCGGCGCGTTCACTGCTGGTGCCCTGGGGCAAAGGTGCGTTTCAGGATCAGGGTGTGCACGGCCCGCCTTCGATCGGCGGGCCGCAACGGCCGACTCTCATCATCCCGCCCGCTCGATATGGTAGTAGAATGGCGGACCTTCTGTCTCAGCCAGTGTCCGGAGCGTGCGCAGAAAGGCCTTGGCGGCATAGGAAAACGTGATCTGGCGGCGGTGTACGATGCGCAGGACGCGGCGCACGTCGAGTTCGTCGACAGGCACTCGTACCAGAGCCCCTGTTTCCAGTTCACGGGCGACCGTGAGATGGGGAACCAGGGCCACGCCGTTGCCCATGGAGACAAACAGTTTGATGGCTTCAATCGACGGCAATTCGATATCCATATTTAGCGGGGTGCGGTAGTGCTGGAAGGCATCGATCACCTTGCGCCGCAGCGGCGAGGCTACATTGTGCGCAATGAAGACCTCCTTGCCCAAGTCGTTGATGGAGAGGCGCGTAGCCTTCGCCAGCCGATGACCAGGACCGACGACGAAGGCCAGGCTGTCTCCGTAGACCGCGATGGTGCGGAACTGCGCCGGATCGGGACGGAATGAGATCACTCCCAGTTCGAAGCTGCGCAAATTCAGTCCGTCAGGAATGTGCGAGGCCAACATGCGTTGCACGGTGACGCCGATGTGCGGAAAGTCGCGCCGGAAGCCGTCGATAGCCGGCAAAAGGTAGAGGCACGTGTACTCGTTGGCCGCCAGTTGCAGTCGCCCGCGCTCCAGGCTCTTCAGTTCGCCCAGGGCGCTGTTCGCCTCGCGGCGCAGGGCGAGTAGGCGCAGAGCGTAATCGCGCAGAAGCTCCCCGGCTGCGGTCAGGGATCCGTCGCGCGCAGCGCGGTCGAAGAGAGTCTCGCCTACGGACGCCTCGAGCTTGCGGATCACTTGGCTGATGGCTGGCTGGGTGCGGTGCAGGCGCGCCGCGGCGCGAGAAAAGCTGTGCTCTTCGGCCACCGCTAGAAACGTTTCGAGTTGGCTTAGTTCCATGACGGCATTCCTCGGCGTCCAGCTTTCAGCTTGATTTCTGCATTGCGGTTCTTCGTAGCCTCCGCCCGTTGATCCTTCGAGCCTTGGCCATCGCGCGTCGAGCACGGAGGCCCGAGCTGGAGACTGATAGCTCAACGCCATTCCAGTATAAGAAAGTTTAATCGCTTCTCTAAAAAGAATAAAATTGCCTTATATTGCCGCTATAGGCGAAACTAGAGGGGATAGAAGGAGAGTTTCCCCTTGGAGGTGAGTAGATGAGCTCAAATCACTCCAATCACGTTGTCTTTTTCGATACCACGCTCCGCGACGGCGAGCAGTCGCCGGGCTGCAGCATGACGACGCAGGAAAAGCTGACCATGGCCCACGCGCTCGAAGACCTGGGCGTGGACATCATCGAGGCCGGGTTCGCTATGGCCTCGGAGGGCGACTTCGCGGCGATTTCCACCATCACGCAGGCCATACGGCAGCCGCGGATCGCGTCGCTGGCGCGGGCCAAAACCGAGGACATCGAGATGGCGGCGCGGTCGCTGCAATTCGCCGACCGGGCGCGCATACATGTCTTTCTGGCTTCGAGCGATCTGCATCTGGAATACAAGCTCAAGATCAGCCGCGCGCAGGCGCTGGACCTGTGCGGCGAGTCGGTGCGGTTGGCACGCTCCCTATGCGACGACGTGGAGTTTTCGCCGGAGGACGCGACTCGCTCGGAGCGCGACTACCTGGTGGAGATGGTGCGCATCGCCGTGGAGGCTGGAGCCACCACGATCAACATGCCCGATACCGTAGGCTATACCACGCCGGAAGAGTACGGGCAGATGTTCCGCGAGGTGCGGGAGCGGATTCCGGCGATCGACGAGAAGGGTGTTGTGCTGTCTTCGCATTGCCACGACGACCTGGGTCTGGCGGTAGCCAACTCGCTGGCGGCGATTCAGGCCGGCGCTCGGCAGGTGGAGTGCACGGTGAACGGCATCGGCGAGCGGGCGGGAAACGCGGCCATGGAAGAGATCGCCGCGGCGCTCTATGTGCGCGGCGACCGCTACGGCGTGAGCACCTCGATCAAGATGGATCAGATCTATCCCGCCAGTCAGGTGCTGGGCCAGCTCATTACCTTCCGGCCTTCTCCGAACAAGGCGGTGGTGGGCGCCAATGCCTTTGCACACGAGTCGGGCATTCATCAGCACGGCATGTTGGCCAATCCTCTGTGCTACGAGATCATGACGCCGCAACTGGTGGGGGTAGACAGGACGCATCTGGTACTGGGCAAACACTCCGGGCGCGCGGCGCTGCGGCACCGGCTGGAGCAGCTTGGCTATACGGTCAGCCGCGATGAACTGCAGCACATTTACTACCGGTTTGTGGCGCTGGCCGACCGTAAGAAAAATATCTACGATCAAGACCTGATCGGCCTGCTGCCGGATGCGATTCGTGAACGGCGGCGCGAACCGGTGGCGGAGCTGGACTAGAGGCAGGGACTAAAGACACTGCGGGATTGGCCAGGAATCACTGACCACTGACACTGAGCGCTGAAAACTGACAAGAGACCACTGGAAAGGTTAGGAATGAAGCTAAATATCCTAGTTGTAGCGGGGGACGGCATCGGTCCGGAAGTGACCGGCGAGGCGGTTGCCGTTCTGAACGAGATTGCCGCACAGGGCGGGCACGAGTTCACCTTTACTGAGAAGCGCATCGGCGGCGTGGCCATCGTCAGCGACGGCACACCGCTGCCAAAGGAGACGCTCGATGCAGCGCTGGGCTCCGACGCGGTGCTGCTGGGCGCGGTGGGCGGCAACGAGTTCAATTCGCTGCCCCCGGACAAGCGCCCCGAGGCTGGACTGCTTGGGATTCGCGCGGCTCTGGGCGGATTTGCGAACTTGCGCCCGGCCTTCGCCTTCAAAGAGCTGACGGTGAACAGCCCGCTGCGGCCGGAGATCGTGGACGGCGCGGACATTCTGTTTGTGCGCGAGCTGCTGGGCGGCCTTTATTTCGGGCAGCCCCGCCAGTGGGACAAGAGCAAAGGCGAGGCGCTGAACACAATGCGCTATACGCGCGAAGAGGTGGTACGCGTAGCGCGCGTGGCCTTTGAGCTGGCGCAGAAGCGGCACAAGAAGCTGACCAGCGTGGATAAGTCAAACGTGCTGGAGTGCTCGCAGCTCTGGCGCGCCACGGTGAATGAGGTAGCACCGGAGTTTCCCGGCGTGACGGTGGAGCATCAGTTGGTGGATTCGATGGCCATGCACCTGATGAACCGGCCGCGCGATTTCGACGTGGTGCTGACGGAAAACCTGTTTGGGGATATTTTGAGCGACGAATCGGCAGTGATTACGGGCTCGCTGGGCATGCTGCCCTCGGCGACCGTCGGCGGCAAGGTGAACCTGTATGAGCCGGTGCACGGCTCGGCGCCGGACATTGCGGGCAAGGGGCTGGCCAATCCGCTGGGCGCGATCCTGACCGCGGCGCTGATTTTGCGCCACTCCGGCGGTTTGGAGAACGAAGCTGCGGCGGTGGAGGCGGCGGTGCGCAAGGTGCTGGAACAGGGCTTCCGCACGCCGGATCTGGCGCGCGGGAACATGGATGGGTTGACGGTGCTTTCGACCAAGGAGATGGGGGCGAAGGTGAGAGAGACAGTTCAAAAACAGCTCTTAGCTGTTAGCTCTTAGCTTTTAGTTCATGGTGCGGGCGCGTGCGGCGTCGGTAACATCAGGAACAAGACGGCAATGGCGCCGGGATCATTTGAGAACCTTAACCGTAGCATGAACCAGCTAATGGCTAATAGCTAAAGGCTCGTTTGAGGAGTCTATGACAAGCGAAGCAAAGACGTTATTTGAGAAAGTCTGGGAACAGCACGTGGTGGCGGAGCCGAAAGGCGAGCCTACGCTGCTGTATATCGATTTGCAGCTGGTGCACGAGGTCACTTCGCCGCAGGCCTTTGAAGGGCTGCGGCTGGCAGGGCGCAAAGTACGGCGGCCGGACCGTACGGTGGCGACCATCGATCACAATGTGCCGACGACCATCGAGGGGCGGCTGAAGATTGTGGACCAGATCGCGGCCACGCAGATCGCCACGCTGCGCAAGAACTGCGCGGAGTTCGGCATCGAGCTCTACGATGTGGACTCGCGCGAGCAGGGAATTGTGCACGTGATCGGGCCGGAGCTGGGGCTGACCAAGCCGGGCATGACCATCGTGTGCGGGGATTCGCATACTTCGACGCACGGCGCGTTCGGGGCCCTGGCCTTCGGCATCGGCACCAGCGAAGTGGAGCACGTGCTGGCCACGCAGACTCTACCGCAGTCAAAGCCGAAGACGTTCCGGATCAGCGTAGAGGGCAAGCTGCCAACCGGCGTCACGGCCAAGGACATCATCCTGGCCATCATCGGCAAGATTGGGACCGACGGCGCGACGGGGCATGTGATCGAGTACGCGGGGTCGGCGATTCGCTCGCTTTCAATGGAAGGGCGCATGACCATCTGCAACATGAGCATCGAGGCGGGCGCGCGGGCGGGGATGATTGCGCCGGATGAGACGACGTTTGCCTATCTCAAGGGCCGGGGCTTTGCGCCCAAGAGCGCGGCGTGGGATGCGGCGGTAAAGGAGTGGAGCAGGCTGCCGTCGGATCCAGGCGCGAAGTTCGACCGCGAGCTGACGATTGATGCGGCGACGCTGGTTCCGTACGTCAGTTGGGGCACGAGTCCCGGCATGGTGGCGCCGATTACGGCCGCGGTGCCCGATCCGGCCTCGGTGGCCAACGAGCAGGAACGCAAGGGGCTGGAGCGGGCGCTTGAGTATATGGGCTTGCAGCCGAAGACTCCACTGGCTGATATTGCCGTGAATCGTGTTTTTATAGGCTCCTGCACCAACGGCCGCATTGAGGATCTTCGCGCTGCGGCGCGTATCGCAAAAGGCTATAGGGTCTCGTCCAAGGTTGGCGCAATGGTGGTGCCCGGCTCACACCAGGTTAAAGCGCAGGCGGAAGAGGAAGGTCTCGATCGCATTTTTATTGAGGCAGGCTTCGAGTGGCGCGAACCTGGGTGTTCAATGTGCCTGGGCATGAACCCGGATGTGCTGGAGCCCTATCAACGTTGTGCCTCAACCTCGAACCGCAACTTTGAGGGCCGTCAGGGGCGCGACAGCCGAACGCATTTGGTTTCGCCGGCAATGGCGGCGGCGGCGGCCATTGCCGGCCACTTTGTGGACATTCGCAACTGGGAGGTAAAGGCATAATGGAACCGTTTCGCATATTGACCGCGCAGGTGGCGCCACTGGACCGGGCCAACGTGGACACCGACCAGATTATTCCCAAACAGTTTTTGAAGCGTATCGAGCGCACCGGTTACGGCGACTTTTTGTTCTTTGACTGGCGCTGGGAACCCGATGGTTCGCCAACCACCGATTTCGTGCTGAACAACCATCGCTACAAGAGCGCGAAGATTCTGGTCGCGGGCAAGAACTTCGCCTGCGGATCGAGCCGCGAGCACGCCGCATGGGCGCTGAGCGACTACGGATTCCGCGTGGTGATTGCGCCCACCTTTGCCGACATCTTTTTCTCGAATGCGGGCAAGAACGGGATTGTGCTGGTGCGCCTGAGCGAGGACGAGGTGAACAAGCTGCTTGCGAATGCGAAGACGATTCCCGGCTATCAACTGACCGTTTCGCTGGAAGCGCAGACGGTAACCGATGGCCGCGGATTCAGCGCCAAGTTCGAGATCGATCCTTTCCGCAAGTTCTGCCTGCTGGAGGGTCTGGACGACATCGGCCTTACGCTGCGGCATGCGGCGGAGCTGGATAAGTTTGAGGCCGAGCACGATCGGGCGGGATGGCTGAGAGCGAAGTGAAACAGCTTTCAGCTCGTCGTGCTGGAACGGATGACATCAGCAACATCAGAAGGAAGACGGCAAAGACGCGGGACACTTTAAGAATCTTGCCGGCTGCATGAATTAGCTAAAAGCTAATAGCTAAAGGCTAATAGCTAAAGGCTATGAGATCAGGGAGCAAAGCGAGCACCATGACGATTGAAGGCAAACGCAACAGTATTCCGTTGACGGAAGGCCCCCACCGCGCCGCGGCGCGTGCGTTTCTTCGCGGCGCAGGATTCAAGAAAGAGGATCTGCACAAGCCGATCATCGGCGTCGCCAACACCTGGACCGAGATTGGCACCTGCAACGTTCACCTGCGCGGAATTGCCGAAGCTCTGAAGGAAGGCATTCGCGAGGCGGGCGGAACGCCCATGGAGTTCAACACCGTCACCATCAACGACGGCATCACCATGGGTTCGCAGGGCATGAAGGCCTCTCTGGTTTCGCGCGAGGTGATCGCCGACTCCGTGGAACTGGTGGCGCGTGGCAACCAATTTGACGGACTGGTGGGCATCGGCGGCTGCGATAAGAATATGCCGGGCATCATTATGGCGCTGTGCCGGCTCGATATTCCCAGCATGATGTTCTACGGCGGATCGATTGCGCCCGGCAAGCTGGACGGCCCCCACGGTGAAAAGATCGACATCACCATTCAGGATGTGTTTGAAGGCATTGGCTCCTATGCAGCGGGGCGCATTGACGAGGCGGGACTGGAGGCGCTGGAGGCAAGCGCCTGTCCCGGCCCAGGAGCGTGCGGAGGGCAGTTCACGGCCAACACCATGGCCATGAGCGGCGAGATGCTCGGCATTTCGCCGATTGAGATCTCCGGCGTCACCGCAACCTCGGCGCATAAACTCGATGCAGCGCGCAAGGCAGGCCACATCCTGATGGACGCGGTGCGCGCCAAT
>JAKABE010000105.1 GCA_021801945.1 Acidobacteriota bacterium | reverse complement strand
TGAAGGCTCTCTCTGAGGCTGCGAAGACCTCTGTTCCCTCCGGATTACTGTTCGCTTCAGTTGCCGCAGCGGTGAACGTGGACGCCCAGCTCGGCAAACATTGCGGCCTTGGCGGCGAGGGCGTTGTCGGCGGCCTCGGCGGTGGGGGCGTAGGCCACGTTGACGTGGTTGGCGTGGTGGCGGGCCATGAACTGATCGCGAGTGACGCCGTGCAGCAGCGTGTGCATGATGGGCCATTGCGGGGTGACGCTGCGCAGGCGGCGCTCCGTTTCCTCGAGTGGCAGCTCGATGGCAGTGGCGCGGCCAATGTCGACATGCAGCGCGCGGTCTTCGACAAACACGCGGCTCCAAACCACGTGGCCGGGTTTGCAGACGCCTTTGAGGGTGCCGCCGCCGAGGCGGAAATACATGGGCGGCTGGCGCTCGCTGACAGCGCCTGCGTAGCCACCGGCAATGTGCGAAGCGGGCACGGCGCCGGAGATCTGGAAGACCCAGACGAAGTCGTCGATGCCGTTGCCGGTGTAGTGCTCGCCCCAGCGCACGTCATGCAGCGTGGTGGCGGGGTCGAGCTGCATCGCGGTCCACACGCGGTTGGTGATGAGGGCGTCCAGACCGGCGCACTCGTCCACTTCGTTGAAGTGGGGCAGCGCCTTGCCGGCGTAGAGTGCGCTGCCGGATTTCGTGAAGGCGGGAGGCCTCTCCACGTTGTTGAGCAAGCCCTCGACAAGGTCCGATGCGGGCACCATGTCCTTGAGGCCCTGCTGGTATTGAATGCCGATGGCGTCGCAGGAGAACTCGCTGGCGATGCGCAGGGCGGCGATGTACATCCTGCACTGCTCGAGGATCTGCGCGTCGGTGAGGTCCGTCTCCTCGTTGGGGCCGGTTTTGAACTTCATGCTGCGCGCGTCGAGCCAGGCGCGCACCTTCTTCGCCTCGGCGCCGGAGACCTCGCGCATGGCCGCTACCAGCGCCGACTGGCTGAGCCGTTCCTTGTAGACGCCGAGCGGGTTGAGGAGAGAGTCTTCAACGATGGCGTTGTGCATGCCCATGCAGCCCTCGTCGAAGACGCCGAGGATGGCCTTGCGGGCCTTGAGTTGGCGGGCGAGGGCCTGGCCCAGCGCGCGTTCCTCGGCGGGCAGAGAGGCGACGTCGAGCGGGTGGACATGGCTCAGATCGTGATCGATGCGGTGCTCGCGCAGCCACTGGCGCAGGCCGCGGCGGAAGAACTCGTCAGTGAAGTCCCTGCTCCACAGGGTGCTGAACTTCACGCCCGACTTCCAGAGCGAGCCGTTGAGGTTGAGCATGCCCACCAGGCCCGGCCACTGGCCCGACCAGTTGGCGACGGTGAGGATGGGTCCGCGATGGCTCTCGAGGCCGGCCAGCACATGGTTGCTGTATTGCCACACGGCTTCGGCGACAACGATGGGCGCCTGGGGATGGATCTGCGCGAAGATATCCATGCCCATGCGCTGGTTGCAGATGAAGCCGTGCTTGAGATCGTCGCGGTAGGGATGGGCGCGGCGCAGTTTGAAGCCCTCCTGGGCAAAGGCCGCGGTGAGTTGTTCTTCCATCTCCGCCTGCGCCGCCCAGCACACCTGGTTTGCGGACTGGCGCAGGTCGCCGCTGACGAGGAGCAGGACTTCATCGGCGGCGACGGCGGCGGGTTCTTCGATGACCGGAATTGCATACGTAGACACGGGGATTCTCCTCCGAAGTGGTTCTTTGCGCCGTCCCTACGGGACTGGGTCGCGATGAATGAACCGGGGCCCCACGCTGAAGCGCGGGGCTCATGAACGGTGCGCCAACGGCGCGATGGCCAGGATCATGTCAGGCACCCGGCCAGGACCGGAATTGCAATCAGGCCTTTGTGCCGCGCGGCTTGTTGATGCGGACATAGTCGGTGTCCTGCTGGGGCTCGCCGTCGCACTCGATTGCCAGGGTGGTGACGGGATCGTCAGGCGCGTCGGTGGGCAGGCCCGTGAACTTGGTCTGGAAGCCATCTTGCGAAAAGGCGACCTCCTGGCCGGTCCTGAGAATACGTGCGCGGAGCACCTTGTTGCGCAGGCCACTGATGGCGACGTATTCGCCGGGCCAGAAGTGCACGTGCATGTAGAGGGTGTTGCCTTGGCGCGTGAAGCCGGCATAGGCGGAGCGGCGCGGCTGGCACAGGCCGGAGCCGTAGATGGTGTCGCCGTTGGCGTCCATCCAGCGGCCCACTTCGGTGAGCACATCCACGGATTCAGGCGGAACGGAACCGTCGGCGCGGGGGCCGATGTTGAGCAGATAGTTTCCGCCGTCGCGCGAACAGGTGATGAGGTTGCGGACGACGGTTTTGGCGCTCTTCCAGTTGTCGTCGGCGCGCTGGTAGCCCCAACTGTCGTTGAGGGTCATGCAGGATTCCCAGGCGCGCCCGCCTTTGGAGGCCTGGATGTGCTGCTCGGGCGTCGAAAAGTCGCCGTCGAGCTTGTTGCGGTTGTTCACGACGATCTCGGGCTGGAGCTGGAAGACCATTTCGTTCATGCGCTGCGATTCCCAGCCATTGGCGTCGAGCGGCCAGGCAACGTCGTACCAGAGGACGTCGATCTTGCCGTAGTTGGTCATCAGTTCGCGGATGAGGCCGTGCGTATACGCGACGAAGCGCTTGCGGGCGGCCTCGTCGGTGGCGCAGCGCGCGCCATCGGGATGATGCCAATCCATGAGCGAGTAGTAGAAGCCCACGCGCATGCCCTCGGCGCGGGCGGCTTCCACGTATTCGCGCACAATGTCAAAGCCGGGGCCCTGCTTGACGGCGTTGTAGTCGGTCAGCTTGGTGTCAAAGTTGCAGAAGCCCTCGTGGTGCTTGGTGGTGAGCACCATGTACTTCATGCCGGCGGCCCTGGCCAGCTTTGCCCAGGCGCGGGGAGCGGTGCGCTCCGGTTTGAAGAGCGCAGCGTGCGCGGTGTACTCGGGGAAGGGAACGGCCTCCAATTCCATCTCCCACTCGTGGCGGGCGATGGTGCTGTAGACGCCGAAGTGGATGAACATGCCGAAACGGGCCTGGTGCCACCATTGCATGCGCTGCGCGCGCGTGGCGTCGCCGGGCTGTGGCGCGCCGACGAGGGGGTGATCGGAGGGCGCCGGCGGCGGGAAAGGATGGGCGGGGGCTTGTGCGGACAGCCGATGCGCGCCAGCCATGGAAGCCATGGCGCCCATGCCGGCGAGGAGAGAGCGGCGGGTGATTGCGGAGTTCATGGTCGATTCCGATCCTCGATACGAGAGATTTTGACTATCGCTAACGATAACGTTTACGAAAACGTCGGTGCGGTCATTAGAGAGGGCATGACGGGCGGATGTCAAGTTGGGGGAGCGGCGGCCTGGAGCTGGCGTTGGCGTCCGAAGGGAGTGCGCTGGGAAAAGCCGAAGGGAGCAAAGGCGCTTACGCCTGGAATCCATCAGGCAGGGCCCCGAGCGAATCCAGCTTGGTCATGCAGCGATCCGGCGGCGGGTCCCGGCCTGCGAATCGCAGTCGCCGGGACAGCATCAGACCCACGCGAGGGCGCTGTTTTCTGCTCGTGGTATTCCTGTTCGGTATTTACATCCCATAGGTTCTGCTTGCTCTTGACTCCGGCCAGGATGTTATCGACGGCCATCATTGCGGTAAGCATGGAGTGGTCCTGGTTGTTGTACTTGTGCATGCCGTTGCGGCCAACCAGAAACAGGTTCTCGTAGCGTTCCATGTAGCGGACGATCTTGTCGAAATGTTCGTAGGCGCCGAAATAGGCGGGATAGGTCTTGGGCACGCGGAAGACGCAAAAGTCGCGAACCTCGGCGGAATTGAGAATGCCGATCGACGCCACTTCCCCGATGGCGAACCGGGCAAGATCGGCATCCGCCATCTTCCACAGTGGATCGCTGTCGTAACAGAAATATTCAAGTCCGATCCACACCTTGGATGGATCGGCCACCATGTGCGGACTCCAGTTGTTGAAGATCTGCAGGCGTCCCACCAGCACATCCGGCTCCTGAATATAGATCCAGGTGTCCTTGATGGGCGAGCCATCCGGCTCGGTAATGAGCAGCCGGTCGACGAGCAGGCCGACGGTGATGAAGTCGCGATACTGGAGCCCGTCGGCGATGGACTGAATGTCGGGCGGCGCCGGTGCATCGACAGCGCGAATCAGCTCGCGGACGGGCATGGTGGAGAAAAAATAGTCGCCGGGAATCGTGACCTGCTCGCCCTGCGGATTGCGCGCCTCTACCGAGACGACCCGCTCCGCGCCGTCCTCGTCTTTCTCGACGTGAATGGCTGCAACCTTCCAGCCCAGGCGGATTTCACCCCCGGCTTCTTCCACCAGTTTGGCAACCCGCTCCCATAGCTGGCCGGGCCCATACTTGGGATATAGAAACTGCTCGATCAGAGAGGTTTCAGAGTTCTTCTGACGGATGTCGCCTGAAGTTTTTTCCCGGTCGAAGAGTTTCCTGAGACAGTGCGTAGCCGCCGTGCGCAGCGAGAGGCCCTTGATTCGCTGCTCCCCCCATGCCGCGGAGAGCTGTTCGCAGGGAACGCCCCACACTTTTTCCGTATAGCTCTTGAAGAAAGTGAGATAAAGCTCGCGGCCGAAGCGGTTGACGAGAAAATCCCGGAGCGATTTTTGCGGACGGAGTGGGCGGATCTGGGCCTTGAGATAGCTGGCGAGCATGCGGAGGGTACGCAAGAATCCCAGGCGGCGCAGAGTCCCCGGGGAAAGGGAAAGAGGATAGTCGAAAAACGAGCGCATGAAATAGATGCGGCTCTTGCGCGGGCGCACGAGCATGACGCAATCCGGATCGTCCGGAACTCCGCTGCGATTCCCGGGCAGGTTTTCGACTGGCCGCCGCTGGTTCCGATACGAGATACAGGCGGGTCCGTCTTGGCCTTCCGCGGCAACCGGCATGATCTCCAACCACCAGTCCATCACGCGATCCGACTTGGAAAAAAAGCGGTGGCCGCCGAGATCGATTCGGTTGCCATTATGGCGAATGGTGCAGGAGATGCCGCCAATGCGACCGCTGGCCTCAAGCACGATGGGACGAATGGAGGATTTGCGGCAGAATTCCAGGGCTGCAGTCAATCCTGCCGGTCCGGCGCCGACGATGACGGCGGTTTCCTGCGAAGTTCCAGCAGGAGCCCTCTTAACACGGCCGGTTTGCGGAATACGGAGATTCCCGGATTGCGTCTCGCGCCGCTTCCGTGCCGTCAGTCTGGCCGCAGGATTCACACGCCCCCTCTGGTGCGCCGCACCATCTCCACCAAGGCTTTCCGGAGCTCCTGCGGACTTCTCACTTCGCCGGGATAGTTGATGCGAATCCCCTTCATGCCTTCCGCGGTCTTCAGCCGGAGATGGAACCCGAGCCGGTCCACTGCGGTCATTGCGGCCTCGGTTGCCTGGATTCCCGCGTGGGTGTGGGCCAGCAGGATCATGGCGTCGGCGTGATCCGCGTTCATGTGCGCCATGATTTCCTCCGCCGCCGGGGCTAGCGGGTCGGGCAGCGCCTGTTCGTACTCCGCAGCCTCCACCCAGCCCATCACGCCAAAGCCGCCCACGTAATAAACCTCCAGCACCTGGAGCCGGAAAAAGCTGAAGTCGGCAAAATCAACCCAGTATTGGCTGTTGGGATGCTTTGCCAGGTAGAGCCGGCGCACATCGGTCCCATCCGTCTCCGGCACGGCCCTGACTTCGCCAACCAACGTAGCTCGCGCGGCTCCGAGCGGATCTTCGCCGGCCCCGCCCTGCAGCACAAACAGGCTGGCCCGCGGATCGGATTTCAGGTTCTGGGTGTGCATTGCCAAGCTGCTGATCAGAAAAACGGGCCGCCCTTCCGCATCCAGGGCATACGGCATCAGCGAACCGAAAGGAAAGCCCTCTCGCTTCCGCGACAGCGTCGACAGCGTTCCCATGCTCTGCCGGGAAAATAGAGTGCGGACGCGCTCCGCGTAGCTCGGTTCAGGCAGTTGGGGCGGCTGCGGCCCCGTGCGGGCATGTTGGCGGGAAGCAGAGTCCGGGTTTATTTTCATCGCACCTTCACTCCAGTGACAGTGGCTCATGACGCGAAGGACGGCAACACTTCCACGGAGGCCAGCCGGTTTACGCCGACGCGTACTCGGCTACCGCAGGCGAATCTAACAAAGCAATTGCGATGCATTCAAACTCGCGGCAGCGTACAGGTGCTTGTAGGCCACGATCAGCAACATGATATCGTGGACGGTCTCCGACTACGCGGCGCAGTGGAAATGCTTTGAGGCAGCAGGGTGGCACCGTGGTTAGCCGGTTTGGGGAGCGGCCTCGAGCACCCGGTGGCGCCGTTGATTCTCTGCGATTCGCCGGCCGAACTTCCTCATTGGGCGCTCGACGAGGAAATGAGAAGCCAGCACGAACGCCGGAAAGATGAAGCCGCCGGCAACGAAGAGCCATTTGCCGTGGAAAACAGTAAACGGCTCCTGCCAGATGTAAATGGTGTAGGAAAGAGTGCCGAGCCATGCGAGCGGTTTCCACTCGAGGAGCCTGGAAACCAGCGCGGCAGGGTGAAGCGAAGTGAAGATCAAGAGGGCCCCGACAGCCGCGGATTCCCAGAGCGGTTGAAGGGTGTAGGATGTGGCGATGGCGATCAGAAAGGCACCTGCGGCGGGCACAGCCAGGAGTTCCGACCAGCGGTTCAGCTTTTCGCGAATGGCGGGGTCGTTGCGCAGCAGCGCGAACATGCAGCCAAGGAGCAGGGCGTCTGCCCGGACTTCTGTGCGTGTGTAAAGCAGACCTTGTTCGTAGTGCCTCCAGAATGCGAATCGATAGGCCGCGACCGATGCGGCGCCGGCGAGCGCAATCCAGCGGCAACGGCGAACGCCGAAAAGGAGCAGCAAAGCCGGCCAGACGAGGTAAAACTGCTCTTCGATCGAAAGGGACCAGAAGTGGCCCGCAGTGCCCAAGTTCCCCTGAAAGTTGCGGTAAAAGAACAGACAGCCGCGAATCTCTCTCCAACTTGTACAGTGAATTCCCGACAGATTGAGGAGCAGCAGAGCAGCCAGGAATGTCCAGGCGGTAGGCATCAAGCGAAAGAATCGCCGGATGTAGAACTTCTTGAGATCGATAGGTCCAGCCAGCAGGTTCGAAGTAATCAGAAAGCCGGACAGCACGAAGAACAAAGTCACCCCATGAAGCCCGATCCGCATCCACGGATGCGGATAGCGCTGCAGTGCCGCAATGGTTGCGTGGTCGGCGAGCACCATCAATATGGCGATGCCGCGCCAGCCGTCGAGGGTGGGAATTTGCTTCATGGCTTGTCTGTGTGAGGTCAGAAGTCTTCCTCAACAATATTACTGTTTAGGTGGCAAATTCACCTTTCCGCGCATCAATGGAGCCAATGCGAACGTCACTGAGAGCCGCATCGAGCGGGCGGCTTTGCGCACCATTCGCTCGAGAACGCGGCCGGTGTAGCCCAGAGAAGGAAACTAAAGGAACACGCCGCTGGACACGGCGAAATCATAGGGCGGCAGGGTTCGAGCACCGCAGCCGCAGCGACGGACCCATTGCCCCGGGGCAGATGCCCGCGCGCGTAGCCGATCAAAGCCGGCGAAGCATCGAAGCCGGCAACGCGGCAGCCATGCGGTCCAGTTCCTGGAGCCGGGCGACTGCGCCGCATCCGACTTCAGCCGCACCGATATCCAGGCCGGTTCCTGCCTGGGGCGTACAACCCTCGGGGAAGCAGGGGCACTCTTTCCGCAGGAGCTCATTGCAGCCAACAACTGATTTTTCGGCAACACCGGGAAGACCGGCAATGAAGGTTGATACGCGGGAAACGGGGGTTGGTTGTCGCACAGCGCTGTGAATTCTTTGTGGCTCCGGAAAATTGATAGGGAAGAATGGGCGGAATCGCGCGGAAGCGTATGGGGCGTTTTCTAGAGTGTGTTCGTTGCTTACGCACCGGTTTGCGGAGAGAGCCCCTGACTGGCAACCTGGTACCGCGTCCGCGCAATCCAACCTTCGTGGATGCACATGCGTCGCGATTGCGTCGAATTTCATCGGCGGCCGGCCCGATTCTTCTCGCCGCGGTGACAATGCTTTGCGCGTTTGCGGCTTGGTCGCAAGCAGGAAGCGCCGCCTTCGCCGGAAAGCCAACCGCGATCGAGATCGTCCATCACGTGCGGCGAAACGATCGAGTTCGAGCGGAGAAGTTGATTCGTTACCAGTCAACCCGGCATTACACGGTGGAGTACGAAGGGTTCCCGAAATCTCTTGCAGCGACGATGGATGTGGAAGTTACCTTCGACGCCGCATCCGGCAAAAGCTTCCGAATCATCTCGCAGAGCGGATCGAGGTTGCTGTACGACAAAGTTCTAAAGCGGGCGGTGGAAAGCGAGGAGGAAGCATCGCGCAAACCCAGCGAGACAGCCCTGACGGAGACGAATTACAGATTTCAGATGCTCGGCAGCGACAACGTGAATGGCCGTCCAGCCCAGATCCTGCTCGTCGACCCACTCGCGCACGGCAGGTTCCTCTACAAAGGCAAGATATCGATCGATGCCGCGGATTACGCGCTGGAGCGAATCGAGGCTCAGCCGGCGAAGAATCCCTCGTTCTGGATTACGAAAACGGAGATCGAGGAGGTCTATGCGCCAGTGGAGGGATTCTGGTTACCGCAACTGAACCGGAGCAAATCCAGGGTACGCTTTGGAGGTACGGCTGTTCTCACGATCCATTACGGAACCTACCGGATTATCCATCGCTAGACGCAGGCATCGCCGGGTGCGTGCCAGGGCAGACTCCGAGGTTTGCCTGCATCGAGAGGAAGTCGCGGCTTCCAGGAACTCCACCTGTTCGAACTCGCCAATCATCTGGATGAACGATCCCGCGCCGGCATAGTCGATGTTCGGATAAAGCCCCCGAATTCGGCGTGCGCATTCACGTCTGCGAGATGTCGATGGGCGTCATCGGACTCAAGGAAGAAGAGATGATCGAATATGTAGGCCGCATTTCCGTGGGTTTGTAAATTCCTTCGAACTTGTCCTGGAAATGCGCCGGACCTTCGCGCCCGCGGCCCATGCGAAAATCGAGGATTGTCGCGCCGCCCGGCGTGCTTTATTGCCATAAGCAGGCTTGGTGATTCTTGCCGCGTCGGTCATGCATCTGCACATCGACCGTCACGCCGGGCGCAAGGTAGATCCGCGTGGCCGG
>JAKABE010000104.1:1607-9224 GCA_021801945.1 Acidobacteriota bacterium | reverse complement strand
GCGCGGTTACGCTTCCGGCTACGTGAAGAAGGACCGCGAGCTGACGATGACCGGACCCTACGCGCGCACGCGCAATCCCCTCTATCTGGGATCGATGCTGATGGCTGCGGGCTTTGCACTTGCGCTCGCCAGTTGGCCGGTCGCGGTGGTGTTGGCGGTGGGTTTCGGTGTGATCTATGTGCCGGTGATCGCTTCTGAGGAGCGGTTCTTGTGTGGTGCGTTTCCAGACTACGAATCATATTGCCGCCGCGTACCGCGCCTCATTCCGCGGCTGCGGCCCGCCCGGCTGGCTGGCAGGGAAGATAGAACGAAGATAACCCCGGAGGCAACCGCAGAAGGCCCCGGCGGCTTCTCGCCCGCGCTCTACAGGAGGCATCGCGAGTACAATGCTGCCATAGGGGCCGCACTGCTCTATCTGTGCTTGCTGTTTCTGCGTCCGGCGCTGGCAGCCATCCTGCGCGGGATGCGGTGAGGGCTCCGTGTTGATTGCAGCTTTCGGAGGCGGGTGAATTCCGAAGCTCGGAGTCAACGGTCAAGGAAATCGACGGAACCGCTGCGGCCGGGGGCAGGTTTTGTTCTCGGGGCGGGGGGCGAGTGGCGGACGAATGCGGCGTCAAGAGAAAGCAAGATTCCCGTAGGCGCCGTGAAGCATTCCATCTTAGAAGGAGCCATGCACCACGTTGACGACGCGTGCGCACGCTGCGATCTTATTTTGTGCCTTAGCTCTTGGGTGTATGGCCCGGGGCCTGCAGGGAGCTCCGCTTCCGCCGCCTCGCGCGGGGTTCAGCTTTCCTGACAACCAGACCTACACCTATTCGGTGGATTGGCGCGTCTTCCCGGCTGGCGTCGCCACCATTCACTTCGATGCGGAGGGAGTGCGCGAAAGGATTACCGCCTCCGCCGAGACCATCGGCGCTATCAATCTGCTCTTCCACGTGGGCGATCACTTCGAGTCCACGGTGGACCGCACAAAGGGCTGCACATACGAGTTCAATAAACAAACGGTGGAGGGGCGGCGGCAGGTGGACTCGACACTCACCGTCAACTACGCCCAAGGGACGGTCGTCCTGGACCAGAAGAACCTGGTCAAGCACCAGACCAAACACCTGCAAACGACTGTCCAGGGCTGCGTGACGGACCTGCTGTCGGGGATTTTTTACGCCCCCTCGCAGCCCATGGAACTGGGGCGCAGCTTTATGCTGCCGGTGGCCGACGCCGCGCACACTGTCCCGGTGACCATGAAGGTGGAAAGCCGGGAAATCGTAAAAACTCCTATGGGCACTTTTAAGACCCTGCGCGTGCAGCCTACCGCGGCTGCGGGGGTGGTGAAGAACCGCGGCAATATCTGGATTTGGTACACCGACGACGCGCGCCACCTGCCCGTGCAGATGCGCGCCCGCCTGTTCTGGGGCACCATTACCTTTCGCCTGACCGGCGTCGAGAATAAGTAAGTGCGGCGGGATACGGTTTGCCCATGGCGCGCCGCACAATAGGGAGAGGAGCGATTCCCGATGCACGAGATTCTGACCCATCGATCTGCCGCCGAGGTTGCTTCGCGGCTGACCCTGAGCGATCTGGCGCCTACCACTTACCAGTCGGAGATTCGCGCCATGACTACCGAGTGCGGCCGCATGGGTGGAATCAACCTGGCGCAGGGCGTGTGCGATACGCCCGTCCCGGCAGTGGTGGCGGAGGCGGCGATTCAGGCCATCCGCGAAGGGCAAAACATCTATACGCGCTGCGATGGGACAGACCGGCTGCGCAAGGCCATTGCGGCCAAGCAGCGCCGCGATCATGGGCTGGAGTACGATCCCGAGCGTGAAGTCCTGGCCTGTTCAGGCGCGACTGCGGGATTGCACGTGGCAGCGATGACGCTGCTCAACCCCGGCGACGAAGTGATTCTCTTTGAGCCCTTCTACGGCTATCACGCGAACACACTCAGGTCGCAGCGCGTGAAGCCCGTGCTGGTGGCGCTGGCCGAACCCGACTGGCAACTGGATGTGGACGCGCTGCGTGCCGCCGTCACGCCCCGGACCCGCGCCATCCTGCTGAACACGCCCGCCAACCCCAGCGGCAAGATCTTCACCCGGCCTGAGCTGGAAGCGGTTGCGCAACTGGCTATCGAGCGCGATCTGTTCGTGATCACCGATGAAATTTACGAATACTTCGTTTATGACGGCGCGCGGCACATCTGTGCGGCCGCGCTCGAAGGCATGCGTGAGCGCACCGTTGTGGTCTCAGGCTTCAGCAAGAGCTTCTCGGTGACGGGCTGGCGAGTGGGTTATGCCGTTGCCGGCGCGCGTTGGATGCCCGCCATGGCGCACTTCCACGATCTCACCTACGTGTGTTCTCCCGCCCCGTTCCAGGCGGGCGTAGCCGCAGGGTTGGAGCAATTGCCGACTGCCTTTTACACCCAGTTGGCCGCCGAATACCAGGGCAAACGAGAACGGCTGGCCAGCGCTTTGAGAACGGCGGGCATGGAGCCGCTGGTCCCTCCCGGCGCCTACTACATCCTGGCCCGTGCGGTACGCCTGCCCGGAAAGTCGGGAGCGGAAAAGGCGCGCAATCTGATGAAAGCCACAGGCGTGGCCTCAGTGGCCGGCTCGGCGTTCTTCCGCCCTGGACGCGGCGAGGATATGTTGCGGTTCTGCTTCGCCAAGCAAGACGCCGAGCTGGACGAGGCGTGCCATCGGCTCAAACGGTTGTAAGTGCGTGTCAGCTCGCGGAACTGGCCGATACATCGAGCCACTCCCCGGAATCTATGGGACTTTTCCTTCCCGTTTGTGCTGAAACGGGAAATCCCGGCTGCGGGTGGAGCTTGTCCCGGCGAACCCGTTAAGCGACTGCGCTCTGCTCTCCACCCATCGGAACAGCAATCTCTTGAAGGGGAGCGTTTTTCGTCTCCGCGGCGCGGGCCTGCGGAGTTATGCGCATCTCTCCCAAAACCATAGTGGACCGATCCATTCCTGGCCGGCGATATGCACCTGGAACGCCGGCCTCCCGGCTCGCGCTCGGCGCGATCAGATTTCCGGACCACGCCGTAAAGGGCCCTAGTTTGGCAGAGACCAGACCTGGTTGGGGACGTTATGCCTACACGGCTGTAGACTGAGGACCGGCGCCGGGCCGTAGGAACTGATGGCGGTGAGACACTGCCCATCTGTGCTGACTACGTTGCCGGCGCGGGTATAGATCCAGCGCTGGGCGCCCGAGGGGTTGCATTTCTGCATGACCGGTCGGCCATTGGCCGCAGTCAGGCATTCACCCGACGACTGGAGCTCACCAGCGGGGCCCAAGGTCCACGACTCCTGCGGAGTCGCAGCGCAGTCCTCGACGAGACCGGGAGTGGCGAGGCAGCGGGTGTATCCGTCGAAGCTGCGATGGGTTCCGGCGGCGATCTGGGTAATGGCGCCGAGGCGGGCAGGGGCCCCACACGCCGCGGAGGGATGGACGCGCCACAGGGCAGTGTCGTGTGGGTCGACCCTAGCCTGCAGTCCAGATGCGGCGGGCTGCTGGGAGCCGTTCCAGAGGTTGCGCACATCGAATTTGCAGTTGGCGCGCAAACCCAGGTCGACGGAGCGGAGGTTGACGCGGGCCGGCGCGCTGCTACGATTGAGGACCGCAACGGCCAAATCACCGCCGTTCAGATCCTTGAGTAGAACATCAAGCGAAGGACCGCGGCGGACAAGCGTAGCCATGCGGCCGAGCGGATCCTGATCGACGCCAATGACGGCGCGGTTGGAGAGGATGGCCACCGCTTGCGGCGAGAGGCGGGTAACGTCAGAGCTGAGAATGAGCGGCGCGGACATCATGGACCATAGGGCAAACTGGCTGCGGGATTCGGCAAGGGTCATGCCGGAATCGCCGGCAATGATGAAGTCCGCATCATTCCAGTTCCCCGGCTTTTGGAAGCGGCCGAGGGGCAGATTGTAGGCGTAGTTCCAGAGGACGCTCGGAAATCGCGGAAGGTTGGGGTTGCTGGCGTCGTATGTGGCTATGTCCGTGCCTTCGCGCCAGAGTTGGCCGTAGCCGCGTACCCAAGTGAGCACGTCGTACCACGCAGGTGTGCCCTGGAAGTAAGCGGGGGCCGACTCCGAGAAGATGATGGGCCGGCCGATGGCCTTGAGAGCGGCGCCCTCGGCGGCGTAGGCCTCGCGGTAGGCAGCCTCCCTGGTGCTTCCAGCCGGAACGTACACATTGCAGCCGTCTAGCTTCAGGTAATCGACACCCCAGGAGGCAAACAGACGCGCATCTTGGAGAAAATAGCCGGTGCCTCCACCCTGGGGCTGGCCGCTGCCGGCAAAGCCAGCACAAGTGGAGGAGCCGGCGTCCTCGTAGATGCCAAACTGGAGGCCGAGCGAGTGGACGGCCTGGACAACACTCTTTATGCCCTGCGGGAAACGGCGCGGATCGGGTTGCAGATTGCCTTGGGCGTCGCGTCCCTTCTGCATCCAGCAGTCGTCAATTGTGACAATACGATAGCCGGCGGCGGCAAGGCCTGATCGAACAAGGGCGCGGGCGTTGCTGAGGATGGTCTGTGCCGTGTACCCGCACTGGTAGTGAGCCCAGTCGTTCCAGCCCATCGGCGGAGTAGGGGCCAAAGGGGCGGGGGGCGCGGCCATGGCGAGCGTCGTCGCTGTGAAGGCAAAGGCCGCCAGCAGGAGCGGCCAGCGATACAAGACAGGAAACCGTAAGGGTAAAGTCCGAAGCACGGCGGGGGCGAGTTGGGTGATTTGCACGGGATCGCGCCTTTGAAGGAAACTAACTCTGGCCCGCGCAGAAAGCCGCGCAGATACCAGCGTGAATCGTTAGAAGTGTAGTACATGGGGGGGAGCGAGGCGCTCGGCGAGGCGCAAGCGGTGTGAATCGATAAGTGCGGCGGTTCTCCAATCCCCGCTGTGCATTGAAAAGTGTGTAAGGTGGCGGCTCTCTGGGCGCGAGGGCGCAGGGCAATTCTTCCTGCAAGGCGGTCAGGCACATTCGCACGGTGTTGGGCTGATCCTCGAAGCCGCGGTCCGGGATGATCTGTTGGTCTCTGCCCCGGTTCGAAAAGCCAGACTGCCGAGCCGCAGAGCCGTTCAAGAAGCCGTTCCCATTCCAGATCATTGCCGACGGCGATTGCGCTCACCAGTTTGCCGCATCCAGAGCCGCCCAACGATTTGCTGGCTCGTCTGCGTCGTACCTGCAGCCTCTGACCCTGGCCCGCTTCCTCGATCTCATGCCTGTACACCTAATAGCCCGGCCAGCCTAGCACCCGTGTCCAGCCGTTGTCGCGCATCCTGCCGGGAATAGACGATACCGGCCCATTTGCAGAGTCTGAGCCAATCAAACCACTTTACAGATGCCTTGGCAGCGCCGTAAAATTCACCTCACCGCTGCTCCCCACTTCCAATTTGCAGCGGCGCACGCCTCGTTTGGTCGGGTCAAGAAACGAAACTCTGGTTTGTGGGTTTTGATGCAGCCGTCCGCTGTTCAGGGCGAAGAGCGCTTTGCTATCCGTCGAATTTCATCCAGTCGAAAGCCGCAAAGCAATCCTGAAGCACCGCTGGGAAGTGGGCTGCGGGAGAAGAAAATGAAGCGCAGGGATTTTTTGAAGAAAGGCGCGATCGTCGCCGGTTTGGCAAGCTCACCAAACTTGATCTTGCCTCTCATCGCCGGCCAAAGCGCACCGCAAGAGCCGTCCTTGAATCCCGATTTCCAAACGGCTCCTCCGGTCTCCTTTCGAGAGATCGGCCTCCAGGCGGGCCTGACAACCGTTCCCCATTCAACAACTGAAAGGCGTTATGCTGTCGAGACCATGGGCGGCGGCGGTATCGCTCTCTTTGACTGCGATAACGACGGCAGACTCGACATTGCGGTAACAAACGACACGACCATCGATCGCTATTTGGCGGGTGAAGACCCGATGATAACTCTCTATCGCCAGGACGGAACCGGCGGTCACGTTCACTTCACCGACATCACACGCCTTGCCGGGCTCACTTCCCCCGGGTGGGGGATGGCAATTGCTGTCGGCGATTACGATAATGACGGCCTGGCCGATCTATATGTGACCGGCTTTGGGCACAACGCCTTGTTTCACAACCTCGGAGGGGGCCGGTATCAGGAGGTAACCAGCCTCGCTGGTGTGAAGCTGGGCGGCTTCAGTGCCGGTGCCGCTTGGGCCGATTACGATCGCGACGGCTTCATTGATCTATTCGTATCCAGATACGTGCAATCGGACCTGCATCAATTGCCAGTCCTGGCATCCATGCCGGACACTGTGGCCGACATGCTTCAAGAGCCCGGCGGGATGCAAGGCGAAACCGATGTCCTTCTGCGGAATCGCGGGAACGGCACCTTTGAGGACGTTTCCGACCAGGCCGGCGTGAGCAATCAGGCTAGACTGCACGGCATGGGGGTGGAATGGGGAGATTACGACAACGATGGCTGGCCTGATCTGTTTGTCGCCAACGACGCCAGCCCAAATTATCTCTTTCACAATCTAGGCAATGGCGAGTTTCAAGACACCGGCATGGTCACCGGGGCGGCATTGGGGCCGAATGGGGAGATCTTTGGCAACATGGGCTGCGACTTCGCGGATTTCAACCGCGATGGCTACCTCGATCTGGTAGTCACCCGCTTTAGCAACCAGCCCGTTAGCCTGTATAAAAACGGACCCCTATATTTTACCGACGTGGCCGAACAGGCAGGCATTGCCCAAGCCACTGCGGCACTCGTGAAATGGGGGGGGGCCTTCGGAGACTTCGACAACGATGGCTGGCCCGACATCCTCATTGCAAATGGCAGTTTCTCCTCCTTGGTGGATAGGTTCCCCGATGCGCCAAGGTTTTGTGAGCCCCTTCAACTTTTTCGCAATATCGGCGGGAGCTCTTTCGTAGATGTCGCCAATCAGGCAGGTTTGAATTCCGGCCCTCTGCAATCGCGCCGGGGCATCGCGGTCGGAGATATGAACAACGACGGCAATCTGGACTTCGTGGTCTTTAATGTAGACGGACCGCCATCCTTGTTCTTGAATGAAACCCGCAATGGAAACCATCGCGTTCTTTTCCGCATGGTGGGGACTAAGAGCAATCGTATGGCGATAGGAGCGCGTGTGACTGTTTATGCCGGAGGGTTGACCCAGATTAATGAGGTCCGGGGCGGTGGCGGTTACAACTCAAGCAGTGATACGCGTCTGCACTTCGGCCTGGGAAAAGCGGCAATCATATCCAAGGTTGAAGTGCGCTGGCCGAGTGGCCTGCACCAAGAATTTAAAAATATTTCCGCCGACTCCATCTATGAATTTACCGAGGGACGAGGGGTTCGGAAGCTCATGGACCTTCCCCCACCCTCCGCTGGATGACTGATACACCGGAGTATCTCAGCTTCTCTGTATCCAAGCAGCCGCTTCCAGACACAAGCTGTGCGCGAACCAGGTAAGCTCAAGTTGGGGTGAACCCCGAAATTGAGACAGGTGCATAAGACCCAATTCTCAGCAAATGGGAAATGTTTTCATGGATATGCATTGACGGAAGTTCACACGCAAGTTGAACGAGGCTGCCGTTCGGCGGCTGGAGTTGGGGTATCGGTGGCCGAAGTGCCCCGTGCCAGCAGGACCCGGAATAGTCATACTCACGT